>JAFQLP010000114.1 GCA_017414565.1 Lentisphaeria bacterium
ACAGCAGCAGCACCATTTGCCCTGCCATCACCGCGGCGGTCCGGAGATCGCTCCAAAGCAGCGGCAGGGTGCCGAGGCTGATGATGACAGCGAGCAGATGGACCATCCGCACGGCCCCCGGACGGCTCAATCCCATCCGCACAAAACGGTGGGAAATGTGATTGTGGTCGCCGATCCAGAACGGTTTCCGGTTCAGGGTGCGGATGACCACCACCGCGGCCGTGTCAAAAAGCGGCACCGCCAGAATGAACAGCGGCAGCAGTACCGAAAGCTGCGAAGAGGTGTTTTCCGGCCGGAAATAGGTGATGAAAACACTGACCGTCGCCGCCATGTAGCCCAGAAAAAGACTGCCGGAATCCCCCATGAAAAGCATGGCCGGGGGACGGTTGTAAAACCAGAATCCGGCTCCTGCGCCCGCCGTCAATGCCGCCAGCGATGCCGCAAAATATTGGCCGTTGATGGCTCCGGTCACGGCAAAAAATACCATGGCAATGGTGATGGTCCCCACCGCCAGACCGTCCATATTGTCAAAAAAATTGATGGCATTCATCAACAGCATGTACCAGAAGATGCTGGCGGCAGTCCCCAGCCATTCCCAGGGACAGAAAAGACTGAATCTGGCACCGCCGAGCAGTACCGCGATCAACGCCACGGCAAATTGACCGAGAAATTTCGGCCCGGCCTTCATCGACCGGACATCATCCCAAAGCCCCAGCAGGACGGCAAGCATCGCGCCCAGTACCACAAAAATCAGCCGCGGTGTCACCGCCGCCATGCCCGGTATATGCGGTCGGAGCAGGGCCTGAAACGGCGCGGGAAGCAATCCGGCACAGATACCGGCCCCGGCGGCCGTCAGCACCAGCAGCCAGGCGGCAAAAAGGGCCGCACCACCGAGCAGCGGGGTGGCATTGCCATGCCCTTTATGGCGTTCAGAGCGCGGCCGGTCCATCAGATCACAACGGATGGCCAGTTTCCGGAAACAGGGCGTCAGCACCAGTGCCGCCACCATTCCGGCGAGAAAAATCAGAAAATAGAGCAGATACCAATTGAGCATGATGTGCATGAAAACCCCCTACTGGGAAATGGCCGGGGTTTCCCGGCGGCGCACCGATTCAAAGAGAAAGATCGTGGCGGCCTGGGCCGCATTCAGAGATTCAAAGTTGCCCGGCATGGGGATCGTGACCCGGGGGGCCTGCGCCAGATCCGCCACGCCGCCGCCTTCGCTGCCGATGACAACGACACTCCGGCGGTACAGATCCGGTTCGGCATACAAACTGGTTCCGGTATGCGGGTCGGTGAGCCAGACCGGGCCGTATCCGATGGCATCCGCCGCCTGACGCAGAGCATTCAAATCGGAAAAAAAGCGGATGCGCATGGCGAATTGGGACCCCAATCCGCTGCGCAGGGCTTTGTCGCCATACGGATCGGCGGTGCCTTCGGTGATCCACAATTCGCGCAGACCGGCGGCCCGGGCGGTGCGGCAGATGGTGCCGAAATTGCCCGGATCGGCGACCCTGTCGAGCGCGAAGAGATAGGGGTCGTCCGCCGGTTCCCCGGCCGGGACAAATGCCGGTGACTGGGCCACCGCCAGGATACCCTGACCGTGAATGGTGCCGGAAAGTTCATGGAATTCCGATTCCGTCACCGGGATGCACGGCGCATCGACCCCCGGCGGCACATCGCCGGTATGGACCAGGAACCGGATCGAGCCGGGGGCGGCGGCGATCAGTTCCGAAACCGCCCGGGGCCCCTCCACCACGCAACAGCCGGATTTTTTCCGGCCGTGACGGGTGTAAAGGGAACGGAGCAGGGCGCGGTTGGCGCGGGAAAGTTCCATGGTGCCGGATTATTTGATCCGGCTGTTCAGCAGGAAGGTCGCCAGCGAGAGCCATTCCTGACCGGCCGGATCCTGCTGTACCTGGGGCTTCAGAGCCGTTGCCGCTTTGAGATTTTCAGCAGCTTTGGCCTGATCGTTGCCCGCCAGATACAGACGGCCGGCACCGTAAAGGGCTTCGGCACGGAATGCCGCACCGGCCTGATCCCGGCGGCCGATAGCAGCGAGTCTGGCCGCGGCTTCGGCCGTTTTTCCGGCCGTTTCCATCCGGTAGGCATTGTCGATCTCGGCCCGGAGCAGTTGCGGCATCGGCAGACCGGCATCCGCCAGCAGCCGGAGTTCCGCATCGGCTTTGTCAAACTGACCCGCCTCGGAGAGCAGCCGGACCAGCCGGAGCCGGGCGTAACGGGCGGCCGGATGGCTGCCGTATTCATTCAGCACGGTACGGAGTTCGGTTTCGGTGACGGCGGCGGTGAGAGCGGATTCCGCTTTGTGCTGTGCGGCGCGGTACTGCATGTAAACCCCGAAGCCGATCCCCGCGAGAAGCACGATCGCGCCCCCGGCAATGGCAATGCCTTTGAGATGGTTCGCAAAGAACATCTCAAATTTGGTGAGGTCATTGAAGAGGGTGTTGGTGATCTCGGCATCGATCGCTTTCTGACGCGCCGTGCTCTTTTTTGCAATAGCCATGATATTCAAAGCCTTTCTTGAGGATTAGTGGTGGGAGAAGATCCGTTCGGGAGCGTAATAGAGCGCGACCCCGAGTTCGTTGGCGCGCTTGATGACTTCCGCATCGCGGAGCGAACCGGCCGGGGCGATGATGGCGGTCACACCGGCGGCCGCGGCTGTTTCCACGCCGTCGGCAAAGGGGAAGAAGCCGTCGCTGGCCATGACCGCGCCGGTCAGGGTACCTTCGCCCTGATATTTCTGGTGGAATTTGGCGATCGCCTGTTCAATGGCACCCACGCGGTCCTGTTCGCCGGTCCCCACCGAAAGGGTCTGGCCGTTTTTGACGATGACAACGCCGTTGGAGCGGACGTTCAGGTTGACATACCACGCGAAGAGCAGATCGTCCAACTGTTCCGGGGTGGCCCGGACGGTGGATTCGTGATTGCCGTATTTGACGCTTTCCGCCTGCGCCGGGACCAGGTCTTCCACGCTGTGGAGAGCCGTGGTCAGCGGCGAAGCCAGCACCAGCGAGCCGTCGGCCAGCACTTTGAAGGTCTGGGTCAGTTCGGTGTTTTCGCCGGTGTAACGGGTCAGTTTGCGGGGATCGCCGCACTGCAGGATCCGGATGTGTTTGTTGAGTTTGTGGGTTTCGCTGTCGTTGAAGATTTCCAGCGCGCCGGGGGCGTAGGAGGGGGCCACCACGCATTCGCAGAAGGTGGACATGATCTCCGCGGCGGTTTCGCAATCCACTTCGCAGTTGAATGCGATCACGCTGCCGAAGGCGGCGCGGGCATCGGCATCGCGGGCTTTCAGATAGACGGCTTTCAGCGATTCATTGCCGCGGCGGGCGGCGGCACCGGAGGGATTCACGTGTTTCATCACTGCGCAAACCGGTTCGTCGAAGAATTTGACGATATTGAGCGCGTAGGAAATGTCTTCCAGATTGGTCTGGGAAAGGCCGTTTTTGCCGTTTTTCAGCACCTTCATGTCGCCGATAACGCATTCTTCATCAGCCGGTTTGTAATAGGCGGCCGGCTGGTGGGGGTTGGTTCCGTAACGGAGATCGTCCACTTTGATGTAACGGCGGCCGGCGATTTCCACTTCCTGCGGAAAATGACCGATGTTTTTAACGAGATACGTGTTTCTGTCCATGCGTTTCCCCTTCTTGCTTTAACATATAAAATACCGGAAAAGAAATTTTACAAAGAAAATATACAGCCATTTGAACTTTAGGGCAACCGGCGGTATTGTTTTTGCGTGTAAAAATCATCAAAAAAACGGGAGTTGCTTTATGTCGGGACATCAAAACATTCCTCCCCGGGGGCATTTCATCACGTTTGAAGGCCCGGAGGGTGCCGGTAAAAGTACCCAGATCGCCTGGCTCCGGCAGGATCTGGAGGCGCAGGGGATCACATGTCTGTGTACCCGGGAGCCGGGCGGCACAGCATTTGCCGAAGAAATGCGCCGTTTGCTCAAACATTGGCAGAACCCGGATGAACCGGTGCTGCCGCTGTCGGAACTGTTGCTGCTGGCCGCCGCCCGCGCCCAGCATGTGGAAACGGTGATCCGTCCGGCCCTGCTGGCGGGCAAAACCGTGCTGTGCGACCGTTTTTCGGATTCGACCTTTGCCTATCAGGGGGCCGGCCGGAAACTGCCGGAGGAACTGCTCCGGACGGTCGATGCCGCGGCGGTGGGCGATTGCATTCCCGACCTGACATTGCTACTGGATCTGCCGGTGGAGGTGGGGTTTGCCCGCGCCGGGAGCCGGGCGGCAACGGCCGGTAATTACGATCGTTTTGAAGAGGAGGACCGGGCGTTCCACGAGGCGGTGCGGGCGGCATTTCTGGCCCGGGCAGCCGCGGAACCGGCGCGGTTCCGGGTGATCGATGCCGCCGTTTCGCCGGAGGCAGTCCGTCAGCAGATCCGGGAGGCGGTGCATGAGCGTTTTGCATGATGCGGCGCGGATGGCCCCGCTGTTGTGGCATTCGCTGACCGGGGCCCGGCGGATCGGGCGGCTGGGGAATGTTTTTTTGCTGGAATCCGATTCGGAAGCCGCCCGCGAGACCTTTGCCACCGCGCTGGCGATGCTGGCGGTCTGTCCGCAGCCGGAAGCGGATGGTTCGCCGTGCGGTCACTGCCGTTTCTGCCGTCAATTGGAAGCCGGGGTCTATCCGGAACTGTATCATTTGTGGCCGGTCGGCAAAAAATACCAGATCCAGGTGGGCGACCGCGACAATCCGGAGCCGAATACCGCCCGTTATTTTGAAAATTGTTTTTTTCTGACTTCGACCTCCGGCGCATCCCGCAAGATCGGTATCATCCACGAGGTTGACCGGATGGGGGACGAAGCGCAGAATGCTCTGCTTAAGACCTGGGAGGAGCCGCCGCCGGAATCGTTGATGATCCTGACGACCGGCAATCCGTCATCGCTGCTGCCCACCACCCGGTCGCGCTGTCAGCGGCTGCAGATCCGGGAAAATCATGTGACATACTGCTTTGCCGGTCAGGAGGAACTGTGCCGGTTGTTGGGGCGGCTGTTCACCGCCGCTCCGGGGGATATGCTGACGGCGGAAGCCGTTGCCGCGGATCTGGTTGCCGCCGCCGGAGCACTGAAAGACCGGGCCGAGGCCACGGTTGCCGCCGCCTGGGAGGAACGGTTGAAAGGGGCCGCGGAACTCGATCCGGCTTTGGTGAAACGGTTGGAAAAACAGCAGGAATCCGCCGCCGCCGGGGCGTACATGCGAGAACGCAGTAATTTTCTTTCGGCGATCCACACGACTGCGGCTGAATTGTTTCTGCTGGCCAGCGGGGCCGCGCCGGACACATTGGCCAATCCGGAACTGATCTGTCTGCCGGAGGGGGGCGCAACACCGGATACAGAACGCGCCGCCCGGTTTTTGCGGGCGGCGGAGGAACTGCTGTTCAATCTGCGGTTCAATGTGGCCGAGGAATTGGCACTGCGGCATTTTGCGCTGCAGGCGAATGCCCCGGCCGAGTGATTCAGAAGAGGCCGGTCACCTGACCGGTGGCGGTATCGATATCGATCCGCCGGAAGGCCGGATCGGAACCGGTCCCCGGCATCAATTTAAGGTCGCCGGTCACCGGCACGACGAACCCGGCACCGCTGTACAGCAGGACATCCCGCACCGGCAGACGCCACTGACGGGGGCGGCCCTTGAGGTTCGGATCGTGCGAAAGACTCAAATGGGATTTGACCATGCAGGTGTCGAAAGCGGCCATTTCCGGATCGTTTTCGATCCGGATGAGCTTGGCCTCCGCTTCCGGCATGAAATCGACCCCGTCGGCACCGTAAACTTCGCGGGCGATCTTTTCGATCCGCTGCCGCTGGGGCAATGACGGATCGTAAAGCGGCTGAAAATGATTCGGTTCCGCCGCCGCGGCTTCGACCGCTTCGGCCAGTTCCAACGCCCCGTCGCCGCCCTTCAGCCAATGCTGTGACAGCGCGGCGTAGGCCCCGGCGGCCTCCGATATCCGGCGGACCAGCGCGACTTCTGCCGGTGTGTCGGTGTAGAAATGGTTGATGCAGACCACCGGACGGACCCCGCTCTTGCGGACGGTTTCGATATGGGCGATCAGATTTTCGCAGCCTTTTTCCAGCAGTTCCAGATTTTCGCGGGTGTACACTTCGTCCAACGGCAGGCCGGGTTTGACCGCCGGGCCGCCGCCGTGCATTTTGAGCGCGCGGATCGTGGCCACGATCACCACCGCATCGGGACACATCCCGGCGCGGCGGCATTTGAGATTCCAGAATTTTTCAAAGCCGATATCGGCCCCGAATCCGCTTTCGGTGATGTGGTATTCCGAAAGGCGGGTGCCGATCCGGTCGGCCATGATCGAACTCTGGCCGATGGCAATGTTGGCAAACGGTCCGGCATGGACCAGCACCGGCTGACCTTCGATGGTTTGGATCAGCGTGGGGTTCAAGGTGTCCGCCATCCAGGCAGCCATGGCACCGTCCACCTCAAGATCACGGGTGGTCACCGGGTTGCCGCTGCGGTCGTACGCGACCGTGATCCGGGAGATCCGGCGGCGGAGATCCGCCAGATCATGCGATACCGCCAGGATCGCCATCAATTCGCTGGCGGCGGCAATGGTGAAGCCGGATTCCATTTCAAAGCCGTCCATTTTGCCGCCTTTGCCGATGGTGATGTTGCGGAGGGCCTGCGCGCAGTAGTCGATGACCCAGCGGAATGTGACCCGCGCCGGGTCGATATCCAGACGGCGGAGCCCGCGGCGGGCCAGCGTGGCATCATCGTAATTGTGTTCATGTTGCATCCGGGCGGTCAGGGCGACCATGGCGAGGTTGTGGGCATTGACGATCCGGTCGATATCGCCGGTCAACCCCATGGAAAAAGGCCCCAGCGGGATACACTGGGCCAGACCGCCACCGGCGGCCGAACCCTTGATGTTGAAGATGGGGCCGCCGCTGGGCTGACGGATGGCACCGGTGACCCGGCGGCCGCGTTTGCCGAGGGCCTGGATCAGACCGATGGTGGTCGTGGTTTTGCCTTCGCCCAGCGGAGTCGGGGTAATGGCCGTGACATCGATGTATTTGCCGGACGGAGCCGATTCCAGCCGGGACAGGGCCGCGGCGGCATCGACTTTGAACAATTGCTTCCCCATGGGGATGACTTCGCCGGGGAGGATGCCGGCGCGTTCCGCCAGTTCCCCCGGGGACAGCATGGTGCGTTCTGCCGCGGCGGCGATTTCCCAGTCAGCCAGTTTCGTCGGATCCAGATTCATAGCAGATGTTTCCCTGTTCAAGTTGTCTGATTTTTGTGCATCGGAGAAATATATCGTGAAAATCCCGGATTTTCAAGAGAAACAACCGGTAAAACTCCTGCCGCGACCTTGACGGAAGGGGGAATGGATGGTATTTTATTTGTGTCTTTCATACTTTAAAGTGAATTCCGTTGGAGGATTTTCATGCAATTGCTGTTTGTCTGTACCGGGAATACCTGCCGTAGTCCGATGGCTTCGGCCTACGCGGCGGCGGTTCTGCACCGGTGCGGCCGGGAGGACATCGTGGTCCGGTCCGCCGGCTTGGCGGCGTGGGCGGGCTCTCCGGCTTCGGACGGCGCGATTGCGGTCATGGAACAGAACGGGATCGATCTGACCGGATTCCGCAGCACCCGGGTATCGGCTCCGCTGCTGGATGGATCCGACCGGATCATCTGCATGACCGGCAGTCACCGGCGGGCGGTTGCGGAACTGCTGCCGGAGGGGACAGACCGGATCATGACTCTGTTACCGGGGGGCGCAGATGTTCCCGATCCTTTCGGCGGCCCGGTGGCGGCGTACGAGGCTGTGTGGCAGGTCATGCGCCCCGCATTGGATCAGATGCTCAATCAACTTGCAGGAGAAAATAAAAATGAATGAAGTCCAGAGTTTTGCCGCGTCGTCTGCGGCTGTCGCTTTCGGTGCCGATCACGGCGGTTTTGCTCTCAAAGAAGCACTCATGAACCGGCTCCGGGCCGAGGGCATCAAGGTGGTGGATTGCGGTCCGTCCGCCTACGATCCCGCCGATGATTATCCGGTTTACGGTGCGGCCGTGGCCCGGGCGATCGTCCGCGGCGAAGCCGATTGCGGGGTGCTGGTCTGCCGCACGGGGTGCGGGATGGTGATCACGGCGAACCGTTTTCACGGCATCCGGGCGGCGCAGGCCGATACGGTGGAGGAGGCCCGGAAATACCGCGATCACAATGGTATCAACGTGCTGGTGCTGAGCGGCGACCACACCGATGAAGATCAGGCCATGGAATTGTTCCGCGCCTGGTACAGCGCGGCTCCGGTGAGCGAAGAACGGCATTGCCGCCGCATCGGCTCGATCGAACCGCTGACCTACGACGATATCGCCGCCCTGCGTGCGGCCGATCCGGAGATCGC
>JAFQLP010000115.1 GCA_017414565.1 Lentisphaeria bacterium
CAGCATGTCGATACCCGGCAACAGAAATGACCGGTAACTGCGCATACAATCGCCCAGCACTGTGGTCTGGGACTGCAGCCGGGGTTCCTCCAACACATGCCCGGTACTCTGCAAATTGTGCGCCCGGCACCAATCACCGACCGTATCGGAAAAACTGCTGGCGAAACGCTCCGCCACATGATCGTGGAAACGGTATCTGGCGCGCGAATACCGGCCGTCGGGCAATTCCCAGAACAATTCCGGCAGAGTGGCAAAAAGATCTTCGCCGTAGGCCTGGAAATAACTTTCCGGCAGATCATCGGTATAGGGCCAGCAGATCACCCGTTCCTCCCGGGCGAAACAAAGCATCTCTTTGTACCGGAAATTCGGTTCATCGGTAAAAATCGCCGGTACCGATTTGCCGAATTCACTGCCGATTTTGCGGAAATATGCTTCGTGCGTGACTTCCAGAAATTTCCGGATGGCCGCCGGATTGAGCGTATCCACATAGCAGAGGCCGTTGTACCAATCGCTCATGGCATCGATGCACCGGTAGCACCAGATCCGGATCTCGCCGTCCTCCGCCGGATCATCCTCCCCGCAACGCCGGTACGAGGCCAGACAGTCGTTGCTGTCCAGTTTCACCGCGTAAGATGCCAGAAAAAGGCCGGAGTTGTCATTGTCCGTTTCCACCGGCTCCGTACGTTTGCTGAACTGGATGCGCATGTGTCTGCCGCGGAAAGCCGGATTCCGGGTGACGATCCCGCCCGCCGCGCCGGAGGGCCAGCGGTCTTCATCATAAAGCCAGGCCAGCATGTTGCGTTTTTTGGCTTCATCCACACAGTTGTCCACCAGTTCCATGTAGGCATCGGAAAGATAAGGCGTGGCCGTACCGGTACGGCTGTGCATGTGAAAACCGCCCATCCCCATTTCCTGAAAAATACCGATCTGCCGCCGGAGGACATCTTCGGTCAACGCACAATTCCACGCCCAGAACGGCGTATCCCGGTACAAACTGCCGGGATTGGCAAACAACTCATCAAAAGACCGCGACTGATCCTGCTGATAAAGATGATCCATCTCAAAAAACCTCCTATTTGAGTTCCATAATCAGCATCGTTTTTCTGTACTATACCACGCCTCGCGGCAAATACCAATGCCGGACGGCGGTTTATGCCAGCCCTGCGGAACAAAAAAGAGGCTGTTGCCAAAAGGCTTTGCGGGGAAGACACCTTATTTGAAAAAAGGTTATCTTCCCCGCACCCCATCTTCCCCAAACTTTCAGCGAATTACTTTTATCGTCACCGGTAAAAGCAATTCCAACCTTTTTTATATAATCTCAAATTCTCCTGTTATGACTTATGATACGCCAATGATTCAGCTCAAACAACAGAAAAAGACTGTTGCTCACCTTTTTTAAGGTTTGGCAACAGCCCCCGTTCTGTATCACATCCAGTGCGCCAGCAACTCCTCCCGATCCAGCGGGGAGAGATAAGCCGGTGGAATGTCAAGAATGGTATAGGCACCTTTCCCGCCATGCCGGGCAAGCCGGACCGTCGCCCGGGCATGGGCCACCAGAATATTCGCCGTGGCTTCCGGATTGCTGCCCCAGCGGCAATGATATTCCACATTGGCACTGTTGCCGGCATCGCCGGTAGTCCCGGCCGCCACCACCAGACCGTCGTGCGGGAATCCGGCGCACCGGGCATTCAATTCCTCTTGCGTGACAAATTCGATCGTCGTGCGGTAGGGCGCAAAATAACCGGGCATTTCCACCACTTCTTTGCGGATACGGTCAAGATCGGCCCCGGGTTCCGCCACGATCAGACACTCCCGGGTGTGCATATCGCCCGGCTGGAAATCGGGATTTTCGCCGCGCCGCACCCGCTCGACCGCTTCCGGCACCGCGTGGGTGTACTGCCGCGCATCCAGCACTCCCTCAATTCCGCGCAACGCATCCGAATGCCCCATGCTGAGGCCGCCTTTCGGGGTCATGCCGTAAAATCCGTAGGCCCGCACCCCCAAAAACGCATTGGCCAGTACCCGTTCCATGGAAAAAACCCCGGGGTCCCAGCCGGTCGAAATGACCGCGGCGTGACCGTTTTCGCGGGCCGCCTGATCCATGGCGTGAAAATGCTCCGGCAAACGGCTGTGATTGTCAAAACTGTCAACCGTGTTGACCACTTTGACCAATTCCGGCCCCTGTACCGGCAGATCCTGTTTGGAGCCGCCGCACAACACCGCCACATCCGGCTGCCATTCGGCCACCCAGGCGGCACTGTCGGCCAGAGCCCGGACCGGCACGGCATCGCCGACTTCCCGGCGGACCCGTTCCGGGGAACGGCTGACGATCCCGACCAGTTCCATATCCTCGGTCCGCGCCAGAGCCTGACGGACCCCGCGCCCCACATTGCCGTAACCGGCGATCACAACCCGCATCTTTGCCATAAATAAAATCTCCCGAAGCATCCCGTTCCCCCGATCAAGCCCGCCAACGGGCCGGGGGGCGACATTTTTGCCGCACGGGATTCTGATGTATTGCTGTTATTTTTCTGCTTCAAAAAAAATACCACCGGTCCGGCATTTTTCAATATCCCGGAGGGCCGGATCGCAGAAAATCCGTGCAAAAAAACATCTCCCGGCAGCCGGATTCAGTCTTTCAGCTTTTTTCCGTCGCAGAACGCCCGGCCGACGACCTCTCCCGGACGGCGGTAGGTATGGGAAACCGGATCAAAACACAACGGCGCAAATTTTTCCAGCGAGATCTGCCCGTTTTCATCCAGCACCCGTTCATCGGCACTGACATTGACGATATCCCCAATGGCGCATTCCGTTTCCGGGCTGTACGCGACCAACCGGCACTCCAGCACCACCGGCAGATCTTCAAACACCGGCGCATTGACCTTTTCCGACCGCCGGACCCGGAATCCGGCCCGGCTGACCTTATCCGGCACCTGATTGGCCGAAACGATCCCGACAAAGTCGCTTTCCAGCACATGTTCCGCATCGCCGAAACTGACGGTAAAGGCTCCGCTTGCCAGCAGATTCGCGGCCGTTTTGTGATGATGATCGATGCAAATAGCAACTTGATTCGTATTGTGGATACCGCCCCAGGCGGCGTTCATGGCATCCGGCACCCCGGCTTCGTCATAGGTCCCCACGATCAGGACCGGCATGGGAAACATCCACGATTGCGCCCCGAAATCTTTTCTCATAAAATCATACCTCCTCTGCCGCGGCCGCCGGTGTTCCGGCCGGATGCGGACGAAAAAAAGACCGGTACGCAGGTACCGGTCGGATTCGGATCAAAAGCCAGCCACGCTGTTACTTGTTGCGGCGGATACCGAGTTCATCGGTCAGCGAAAGATAGCGTTCGTGGTTTTCCTTGGAAAGATAAGCGAGCAACTTCTTGCGGCGGCTGACCATCATCAGCAGACCACGGCGGGAGCTGTTGTCTTTTTTGTTGGCGCGGAGATGCTCGGTGATCTCCTTGATGCGGCCGGTCAGCAACGCGATCTGGACTTCCGGAGACCCGGTGTCGCCTTCCTGACGGGCGAATTTCGCGATAACAGCAGTTCTTGTTTCTTTGTCCATTTTCTCATCCTTTCATTTCGTGCCGGCGAGCCGATGCCGACCCGGACATGGGTTCGGCGACCATCCGGTCGTTGCTTTATCTCATTAAAATAACCGCAGTTCCGCGTTTTTTCAAGCCGCCCGCCAAAAAAAATGGATTTTTTTCAAAAAAGAGTTGACAATCACCGGAAAATACAGTAATTTCTCCCGTTGCATTCATCCCCGGAACCCCAGGTGTCATTCACATGAAAAAATACTTTTTTTTCCTGCTTTCCCTGTTCGCCGCGACCTCGATCCCGGCGGCAGATACCATTCTGAAAAACAAATCCGGCCAACCGTTCCATTTCGGCGGCAAATTCAATACCGCTCCGGTCCGGCTGCCGTCCTACCGTCAACCCCGGGCCGAAATGCGGGGCGTCTGGGTCGCCACGGTGGAAAATATCGACTTCGCCACCCACGCCGATGCCGGATCGTTCTGCCGGGATTTCTCCCGACTTTGCGGGGAACTGGCCAAACGCCGTTTCAATGCAGTCTTTTTTCAGGTGCGCGCCAACAACGATGCCTTTTATCCCTCGCAGATCAATCCCTGGTCGCGCTGGCTGACCGGTCAGGAGGGACGCGGCATTCCCCGCTTCGATCCGCTCCGCTATATGGTGGAGGAAGCCCACCGCCACGGTCTGGAATTCCATGCCTGGCTGAATCCGTACCGGGTGATCGGCCGTACCCCCATGAGCAAAGCCGCCTATCTCAAAACCCTCGATCCGCGGAATTTCGCCCGGAAACACCCTGAACTGGTGTTGGCGGCCCCGCTGGACAAAGGCGAAAGACTGTTGTTTCTGAATCCCGGTGAACCGGCCGTGGTCCGGCACATCCTCGATACCGTTGCGGAGATCGCCACCAATTATCCGGTGGATTCGATCCATTTCGACGATTATTTCTATCCGTACACCGACATCGGTTCCATCGATGCGGCAACCGAAAAAAAATACAACACCTCCCGGCTCTCCACCGCCCAGTGGCGGCGCGGCAATACCGACCGGCTGATTTCCGGTGTCAAAGCCCGCCTGAATACGATCAGCCGTCAGACCGGCCGCACCATCCGTTTCGGCATCAGCCCCTTCGGCATCTGGGCAAACCGGAAAAGCCTGGCGGCCGGATCACCCACCGGCGGTAAAGAAAGTTATTTCACCCAATACGCCGATACCCGCGGCTGGGTGAAAAAGCGTTACATTGATTATATCGTACCGCAGCTCTACTGGACATTCGGCCACGCCACCGCCGCCTATGCAGGTTTGGCCGACTGGTGGGCAGCCCAGACCGCCGGGACCGGCGTGGATCTGTATATCGGTATGGCGATCTACCGTGCCGGCGGCGGCGGCGACTGGAACGATCCCATGGAACTGGCCAATCAACTCCGGTTCAATTCCGGCTACCCGGAAATCAAAGGCTCGGTCTTTTTCAGTGCCCGCCGCCTGCTTCAGCCGGACAATCCGACCATGAAAAAAGCGGCGAATCAAATCGCCGCCATGTGGAGCAGCCGGGTCCCGGTACGGACCGTCGGCAGTAAAGTGTATCCGCGATTCCGGTAAAGCCGGATGCGCCGGGCCGTTTTCATCATCCGGCCCGGACGGCGGAAGCAGGTGTTACTGCTGTGCCGGACAAAGCACGGAAAAATCGCCGCAGCACCAGTAGATCGCCACGATCATGATGAAAATGACGATGGCAACCGGCCAGACAAAACGCCACGGGGTCAGATCCACATCGCCGGAGGGCTGCTGTTCCCAGACTTCGCGCCGCGGCGCGACCATGCTCCAGATCTGCATCAGGGCGAGCAGCAGCACAAAAACGATCCCGAGGTAATGATAATTGCCGCCCCATTTGGCACACAGATCGATATCCCATTTGGGCAGCACAAAATAACACAGGGCAATGAACACACAGCCGCCGATCAGCGCGGTTTTGGCCGCCGCCGCCGGCACGCGCCGGTTCAGAAGCCCCATCAGGACCACCGAAAAGATCGGAATGAAATAGATCCCGTTCATCGTCTGCAAATAGGTAAAGATGCTGTCCTTACCGATCAGCAGCGGGGCCACACACATGGAAATAATGGCGAAGCAGACACCGAAATATTTGCCGGAACGCACCACTTCCAGTTCCGTTGCCTTGCGCCGCAGACAGCCCTTGTAAAGGTCAAGACTGAAGAGCGTGCAGGTACTGTTCAAAGCCGAATTGAAACTGGAGAGGATCGCCCCCACCATGACCGCACAGAAGAAACCGGCGAGCCACGGCGGCAACACCGTCCGCACCAGCGTCCCGTAGGCTTCCACCGAGCGCAGTTCGGGCGATTTGCCGAGTACCACAAAGTAGTAATACGCCATCATCCCCGGCAACACCAGATAAAGGGGTCCGAGCAATTTGAGGAAGGCACAGCAAAGCACCCCTTTCTGCCCCTCTTTCAGGTTGCGGGCCGCCAGAGTCCGCTGGATGATCTGCTGATTGGTGCACCAGTAAAAGAA
The DNA here is from genome assembly GCA_017414565.1 of Lentisphaeria bacterium. GTDB lineage: Bacteria > Verrucomicrobiota > Lentisphaeria > Victivallales > Victivallaceae > RGIG1931. Next base: position 6,069 of record JAFQLP010000115.1, read on the forward strand.
GTTGATCACCGTCACACCGGTAAAGATTTCCCAGAACGGAACCGGCGCATCCGGTCCGCCGATGGAATTGAGCCGGTCCGCCATTTCCGTACGGAAAACATCATAGCCATGCACAGCCCCCTGCCCATCGCCGAGCAGCCGGAAGCCGAAATAGGTGATCATGAAACCGCCGATCAGCAACCCGAGGCCATTGAGCAGGTCGGAAACCGCCACCGAGCGCAGCCCGCCGAAAAGCGCGTACGCCGAACCGATCAGCCCCACGACCCAGACCATCAGCCACACCAGCGCGGTCTGGGATTCAATGCCGGTCAGACTTCTGACATCGAGGATACCCAGCAACCCCTGTGCGCCGGTGTAGAGAATGATCGGCAGCAGGATCGTGGCATACGCCGCCAGAAAAATCAGATTGCAGATCAGTTTGGTGGTGCGGTCGAACCGGATCTCCAGCATCTGCGGCACCGTGGCGATGCCGCTTTTGAGGAACCGGGGCAGGAAGAAAAGTGCCATGCCGAGCAGAGCCAGCACCGCCATCACTTCCCACACCATGACCGAAAGACCGGCCGAGAACGCATCGCCGTTCAATCCGACGAGCTGTTCGGTCGAAAGGTTGGTCAGCAGCAGCGAACCGGCGATCACCGGCCATGTCAGACTGCGTCCGGCCAGAAAAAAGCCGGTTTCACTTTTCACATCCTCCCGGCGGGTCTTGCACCAGGTGATGACCGCCACCGCGGCGGTAAACAACAAAAACGATCCCAATGTCCACCAAGCATTCATACCAATAACTCCTTTTTTGGTTCGAACTATCGTGCAATATACGCTGTTTTTGCCAGAAATCAAGGTTTTCAACCAGTTGCCGTTGCAGTTTTTTGCGTGTATAGTAAATCCCGGAACCATTGTATCAGAAGGAATCCGGTCATGAAAAAAGTCTCCGACTTTCTCCGGGGGGAAGCCGCCGGCTGGCAGAAATGGGAAATCATCTGGATGATTTTCTGCCTTGCCGCCACCGGCCTGCTCTCGTATCTGCTGAACGACACCCTCCCCGGCATCATCGCCGCCCAGACAGCCTTGCTTTACACATTGCTGGCGGGCAAAGGCACAATCTCCTGCTATCTTTTCGGGATCGTCAATACCGTGCTGTACGGCTGGCTTTCCTGGCAGAACCGGCTTTACGGCGAAGTCATGCTGAACTGGGGCTGGTATCTGCCCATGATGTTCACGGGGCTGTTCTGCTGGCGGCGGCATCTCGATGACAGCTGCATCATCCGCAAACGACGCCTCTCCGACCGGGCCCGGCTGCACATGCTGCTACTCACCGCGGCGGGGATCGTTGTCTATGCCGTCATTCTCCGGCGGCTCAACGATCAGAGTCCGTGGCTGGACAGTTTCACCACGGTCGTTTCCATTACCGCCATGATCATGACGGTCCGCCGCTGTCTGGAACAATGGCTGCTGTGGACCGCCGTCAATGCCGTATCCACGGTCATGTGGCTCCGGATCTATTGGAGCAGCGGAACCTCCGCGGCTCTTGTCATCATGTGGAGCATTTCGCTGGCAAATGGAATTATTTTCTTTCTGCAATGGTATCGGGCGGTTGAAAAATCAGAACAACGGTGATATTGTAAAACACTTTAACATTTCAAACCCTTTGACAGGAGAAGAAAAGAATGAAGCGTAACGCACCGATCAAAACCGTTGTTTCCGGCATGGGGCGGATCGCCTGGATGTATCACATGCCCACGCTCCAGAAAGATGACCGGTTCCAGTTGATCGCAGCTGTTGACCCGGTAGCGGAACGGCGCGCCGAGGCCGAAGCCACCTATCCGGGACTGCGGACCTATGCCGATTTGACACCATGCTCCGGCAGGAACCGGAAGCGGAACTGGCCGTTCTGACCTCTCCCACCCCGATGCACCGGGAACAATCCATTGCCGCTATGGAACGCGGCATGGATGTTTTTTGTGAAAAACCGCTGGCGGAATCGCTGGAATCCGCGCAGGCGATCGCCGATGCCGTCAAACGGACCGGTCGGAAATTCATGGTTTTCCAGCCGCACCGCGACCGTCCCGAAGCGGCGTTCATGCGGGAGATCCGGCGATCCGGCAAACTGGGGCGGATCTTTCTGGTCCGGCGTGTCTGCCACACCTTCAACCGCCGGGCCGACTGGCAGAGCCAGGTGGCCAAAGGCGGCGGCATGATCCGCAATTACGGAGTCCATTTCATGGATCAGTTTCTGGCGGCATTCGGCCCCGGTCCGCTGACCATGACGGGGACCACCCTGCAACATGCGGTCGGCGTTGGCGATGCCGACGATGTCACCCAACTGCTGCTCCGCACGCCGGAGGGGATCGTCGGACATATCGATATCAATCTGGGCAGTGCCTTTGCTGAAAGTTCGTGGCACGCCTATTGTGAATACGGTTCGGTTTCGCTCACCGAAAACTGCACCAAAGTCCATCTCCGCTATCTGGCGGAAGAAGCCCGGCAGACCGCCCTGCAGCTGGACGAAGGCTACGCGGCCAAAGACCGCAAATACGGTCTGGAAACCGATTTGCCGTGGATCGAAGAAGATCTGGAACTGCCCCGCTACGACATGGCCACCTATTACAGCCATGTGTGGGATTACTACGCCGAAAATGGTTCTCCGATCGTACCACTGGAAGATTCCATGGAGATCATGCGGATGATCGAACTCGCCCGCAACGAACCGATCACATCGCTCCGGTAATCAACGGGGGATCATAAAGGCTGTTGCAGAACCTCAAAAGAGGTGAGCAACAGCCTTTTTCTATTGTTTGAACTGAATATTGGCGTATGATAAGTCATAACAGGAGAATTTGAGATTCTATAAAAAAAGTTGGAATTGCCTTTATCGTCACCGATAAAAGCAATTCCGCTGAACGTTTTGGGAAGATGGGGTGCGGGGAAGATGACTTTTTTTCCCAAAGGTGTCTTCCCCGCAAAGCCATTTGGCAACAGCCTCTTTTTGGGTGTCAATTTCCGAGGAGCGTTTCCCAGGCGGTCTCCGGCAGGATCTGGTGGAACTGCTCTTTGCGCCCCCAACCTTCGATCAGGTTGACATCGTCATCATCCACAAAGATCATCACCGTATAGACATAGGGCACGCCGCCCAGTGTCAGTTCCACGGTGAACTGCCGCCCCTCAATGCCGTCAAAAACCCGCTTCTGCTCCGTGATCTTATCATTGCCCAGAGCGGTCAGGGCCTGACGGATCATGGGCAGATAGAAATCGATCGGGGCATATTCATTGCCGTACCAATGCCGCCGGGTCACGGCATTGGGGACCTGACGGAACTGCAGCACGCAATTTTCCGCCGACACGGCGCGGCCGAATCCGGCCTGCACAAATCCCGGCGGCAGAACCGCATCAAACGGCATCCCGCCTTCGGCCACTGTCACCGGGGACAACAGCTCGCGGCCCAGCCCGTTGACCCAGCCCACCGGGGCGGTATCTTTGGGGACCGGCTGTACCGTCTGGGCCTGACAACGGAGCGTCATGGTCACATACTGGACCCGGCTGGCCAGTTGCTTGGCCTGGCTCTGCAGGCGTTCCAATTCGGTGGTAACGCGGGTCAATGCCGCCTCGACCTTGACCATTTCTTCCACTTTACCGGCTTTTTCCAGCAACGCCAGCAGCCGCTGCCGCGACCGCGCCAGATTATCCATCCGCACATCGATATCGGCGATCTGATCGGTCACATTTTCGCTGTTGATCTGAAGCGAAGTCATGATCCCCAAGGCCGACAATTGATTCAGCATGGCATCGGCATCTTTGACCGGCACCGCCAATGTTGCCGAAGAATCGTTCATATTTTTGACATAACCGCCTGCTTTGTTCACCAGATCGCGCGCCATCAGCAGGGCTTCACGGATATCGGCCACCTGCACCGTCAAGGTGGCGGTGTAGGCGATCTGCTGGCCCTCCGGGGCCTCAAAATTACCGGCGGCGACATTCCGGGCCGCCATACTGCGCCCCCTTCCCATCGCCTTCATGACGGGAGCAGCCGCTTCATCCGCCATCTGCGCCATCGGCAGTACCGCCGGCTCGCAGTTGTCATCATAACACGCCGTACAACCTCCGGCGATCCCTGCCGCCAACAGCATACCACCGATCACAGCCGTCTGTTTTTTCATCCCTATCCCCCTTTTATCCATGGTTTAAAAGCGGAAATACCGCAGTCAGCAAATGTTGCAGCGCCCCCGTACAATGTTTGACACACGCCAGCACCTCTTCCGCCGTCTGCGGCCCGCCGCTCAAACCGGCCGCCCGGTTGGACAGACAGGAGATCCCGGCCACCCGCATTCCGGCATGGCGCGCCGCCACCGCCTCGATCCCGGTTGACATGGCCACCGCCGCCGCCCCCATGGCCGCAAAAGCGCGGATCTCTGCCGGTGTTTCAAATTGCGGCCCCGGGGTCTGCACAAACACGCCCTCCCGGAGCGGGATACCGGCCGCCTGCGCCGCCAGTTGAAACAGCCGCCGCAGTTCCGGATCGTACAAATCGGTCATATCCGGAAAACGGGGCCCCAAATCATCGTCATTGCCGCCCCGGAGCGGCGACGGCACGCCCCAGAGCAGCTGATCGGAAATCAGCATCAACTGCCCCGGCGCCAACGCCGGATCGATCGCCCCGGCGGCATTGGTCAGCACGACCGTTCCGGCCCCGGCCATCCGGGCCAGCCGCAGCGGCATGACCGCTTCGGATGCCGTAAATCCTTCGTAATAATGAAGCCGCCCCTGCAGGATCACCGATGGCACGCCGCCGATGGACCCAAAGAGATAACGGCCGCGATGCCACCCCACCGTCGGCAGCGGCATTCCCGGCAGATTCCGGTATTCCACGATGGCGGCCACCTCCATCACGGCCTCCGCCACCTCCTCCATACCGGAACCGAGCACCAGTGCCGCCCGGGGGATGAAGGGCATCCGCTTCTGCAATTCCGCCAACGCCGTCAACCGTTTTTCCCGGTCATCCAAACATTCCATAGCCACCCCTTTTTTGCTACGGTAACATACAGTGCCGCCATCCGGATTGCAACCGGAAAATCCTGCTTTTTTTGCGTTTTTTCAACACCGGGTGTATGGTATTATCACGACAATACAGGAGAACGCATCATGTCAGAAAAAAACATCATCCAGCCGGTACGCTGGCTTGACGATACAGGCCGGATCTTCGTTTCACCCGGAGCCGCGGCCGATATCCCGGGCATGGTCGATATCATCGATCAGACCAAACTGCCCCACCGGTTGGAACGGCTGCATCTGACCGATGTCACCGCCGTCTGCGGAGCCATCCAACGCCTGTCGGTGCGCGGGGCCCCGGCCATCGGCTGTGCCGCCGCGCTGGGGCTGGCCGCCTGCGCCCAACGCTTCCGGACCGCCGATCCCGAAGCATTTCTGGTACAGCTTCACCGCACGGCCGATACCATCGCCGCTGAACGGCCGACCGCCGTCAATCTGGCCTGGGCCATCCGCCGTACCGTTGCCGCGGTGCGTCCGGGCACGATCCGGGAAATGCAGCAATGCCTGCTCGATGAAGCCCTGACGATCCTCGCCGATGACCGGGCCCGCTGTGCCGCCATCGGTCAACACGGCATGTCCCTGCTGAAACCGGGCATGGGGGTGCTGACCCATTGCAATGCCGGGGCTCTCGCCACCGGCGGATGCGGCACCGCGCTGGCCCCGATCTACACAGCGTGGCAGGCGGGGTGCGCCCTGCATGTTTTTTCGGATGAAACCCGGCCGTTGCTGCAGGGTTCCCGGCTGACGGCATGGGAACTGACCGCCGCCGGTATCCCCGTTACCACGATTTGTGACTCCATGGCCGCGCAGGTCATGCGGGAGGGAAAAATCCAGCTCGTCATCGTCGGTGCCGACCGGGTCGCCGCCAATGGTGATACCGCCAATAAAATCGGGACCTATCAACTGGCGATCGCGGCCCGTTACCACCGGATACCCTTTTATGTCGCACTGCCGGAATCCACCATCGACCGCACCATTCCCACCGGCGATGCCATTCCCATTGAACAGCGTCCGGCGGATGAAATCGCCCACTGTCCCGGTGCGGCCATCTACAATCCGGCATTCGATGTCACCCCGCATGAACTGATTACGGGATTCATCACCGAAAACGGCATCTTTTCCGCCATTCCCTGAATAAAAAAAACGGAGCCGCGGCCGCCGCCGGACTCCGTTTTTTATGACTTCTGTCAGCCTGTCAGGCCTGCAGAGCCGTAATGACCATTTCCGCCACGATATCATCCACGGAACAGCCGCGGGACAGGTCGTTGAGCGGCTTCGCCAACCCCTGCAGGACCGGGCCGTACGCACCGGCACCAGCCAGCCGCTGGACCAGTTTGTAGGCGATATTACCGGCATTCAAATCGGGGAAGATCAGCACATTCGCGCCACCGGCCAACGGGCTTTCGGGGGCTTTCTGCGCCGCCACCGAGGGAACCAGAGCCGCATCAGCCTGGATTTCGCCATCGGCCAGAATATCCAGTTTTTCTTCCGCCACTCTGGCGGCGAATTTCGCCGAAGCTTCCTGGATCTTCACCAGCAGATCGTGGCTGGCACTGCCATGCGTGGAAAACGACAGGAACGCCACTTTCGGCTGCTTGTCAAAAAGCATCCGGTAGGTGGTGCTGGTCGCCATGGCAATATCCACCAGCTGATCCGCATCGGGGTTCGGATTCACGCCGCAGTCAGCGAACAGCAGGAAATTGTCGCCGGAAGCAGTCGGGATCTTGAGGTCCATCAAAAAGGTGCTGCTGGCACTCTTGATCCCCGGCATGGTGCCGATGCAGTGGAACGCGGCCCGGAGCATATCCGCCGTGGAGGCAATGGAACCGGCCACCAGACCATCGACCATGTTGTGGCGGCACATCATCGCGCCGAAATAGATCCGGTTTTTCATCGTGGCTTCCGCCTTTTCCGGCGTCATCCCCTTGGCGCGGCGCATTTCCAGAAATTCATCCGCAAACTGCCGGAAAAGCGGGCTGGCCAGATAATCCAGCGATTCAAACGCCCGATCCGTAATACCGGCCTGCGCGCAGGCGGCACCGATTTCTTCTTCGCTGCCGAGCACAATGACTTTGGCAACCACTTTTTCGGCCAGAGCCTGATTGGCAGCAGCCACCACCCGCGCATCCTGACCTTCCGGCAGGACCAATGTTTTCGCCGCCTTGGCAGCGCGCACTTTCAATTCATCAATAACAGCCATGATAACACCTCCTGCAATTACTTGACCAGGCCTTTGGTATAACGGGCGATCATCAATTCTTCGTCCGTCGGCATCACGATCGCCTGCCACTTGGAATCATCGGTGGAGATGACCCCGGCTTTGCCGAAGCAGGCGGCATTCTTTCCGGCATCCACCGCGATATCGAGCGCGCCCAGTTGATCGAGGATCTTGCTGCGGATCACCACCGAAAATTCACCGATACCGCCGGTAAAGACCAGCGCGGCCGGACGGTTCACCAGCACATAGTAGGAACCGATGTACTGAACGATGCGCCGGACAAACATCCGGATCGCCAAAGCCGCCTGTTCATTGCCGCCATCGGCCGCCGCGAGCATGTCGCGCATGTCGCCGGAATTGATCCCGCCGACCCCGAACAGCCCGGACTTCTTGTTCATGATCTTGTCCACTTCCGCCGGGGTATTGCCGAGTTCGATCAGTTTGATCACCGCCGCCGGATCGATATCGCCGCAACGGGTCCCCATCATCAGCCCCTGAAGCGGCGTCAGCCCCATGGTGGTGTCGATGACTTTGCCGTTGCGGATCGCCGCCATGCTGCAGCCGTTGCCCAGATGGCAGGTGATGATATCGGTTTCCTCCGGCTTGATGCCGAGGAATTTGGCGGTGGCCAGCATCACATAATTGTGGCTGGTGCCGTGGAACCCGTATTTGCGGATGCCGTGCTGCTTGTAATATTCGTAGGGCAGCGGATACAGGAACGCATCCGGCTCCATGGTCATGTGATACTGGGTATCGAAGACCGCCACATTCGGCACGCCGGGGATCTCCTGTTCACAAGCTTCGATACCGCTCAAGTTGGCCGGATTGTGCAGCGGCCCGAGCGGGAAATATTCGCGGATCGTCGCCTTGACGCTGTCATCGATCAGCATCGGCTGGGTCATTTTTTCGCCGCCATGCAGCACCCGGTGGCCGCACGCGGAAATTTCGTTCAAAGACTTGAGCACACCCACTTCCGGATCGACCAGTTTATCGCAGATCGCTTTCAGCGCACCGGCGTGATTGGAAACCTGGATCTCACCTTCAAATTTGAAACCATCGGGCCGTTTGTAGATCAGATTCGGATGATCCGTGCCCACCCGTTCCACCAGACCTTTTGCCAGGATCGTTTCGGTATCCATGGCAAAAAGCGTAAATTTGACCGAAGAACTTCCGGCATTGACAACCAGAACTTTCATCATTCCCCCTTGTCTGTGTTTGAAATGTTGTATCCCGCAACGGGATTATTTTTTACGGAAAACGATCCGGCCTTTGGTCAGATCGTAGGGCGACATTTCCAATGTCACCGCATCACCCGGCAGGATACGGATGAAATGCAGCCGCATTTTGCCGCTGATATGAGCGTTCACCAAATGCCCCGTCTGCAGTTCCACCCGGAACATCGTATTCGGAAGCAATTCCCGGACGATACCGTCCACTCTGATTACATCGTCTTTTGCCACGTTAAAATCTCCGGTTCGTTATCAGTTATCAGGACCATATGTTCAAAGTGAGCAGACCGGGAGCCATCGCCGGTACGCACGGTCCAACCATCGACCCGATCGACCGTGACCTGACAGGTCCCCTCATTAAACATCGGCTCAATCGCCAACACCATTCCCGGCAGCAGTTGCGGACCGCGCACGGGTGTCACATAATTCGGAACTTCGGGCGGTTCATGCAACTTGATACCGCAACCGTGCCCGACAAAATCACGGACGATCCCCACTTTGGCTTTGCGCCCGACCGCCTCGACCGCCTGACTGATGTCGCGGACATAATTGCCGGCCACCGCCCGGGCGATCCCGGCCATCAGCGCATCCTGCGTGGCGCGGATCAGATTTTCCGTTGCCGCCGGCAGCGGTGCCCCCAATCCGAAGGTCAACGCCGTATCTCCGCAGGCCCCATCGATCTGCACGCCCAGGTCAATGCTGACAATATCTGTCGGCAGCAGCACCCGGTCCGGACGACCGATCCCGTGAACGACCTCGTCATTCACCGAAATGCAAATATTGCCGGGATAACCGTGATAATTCAAAAAAGCACTCCGACCGCCGGTTTCGGCGATCAGAGCCCCCGCCACCTGATCCAATTCCCAGGTGGTCATACCGGCGCGTGCCTGACGCGCCACTTCATCGCGCACCTGCGCCGTCAACCGGGCGGCACGCCGGATCCGGACGATCTCCTCCGGCGTATGCACCACCACATTGCGACGAACCGGGCGCATCTTACGCCTCCAACTCGGCCAGCAGCTGCTTCGAGGCCTTGTCCAGATCCAACTCGGTGATCTCAAAGATCAGCCCGCGCGACTGGTAAAGTTCGATCAGCGGCGAAGTTTGATCGTAGAAGACCTTGAGCCGGCCCTGGGCCGTTTCCAGCGAATCATCCGCGCGCTGGATCAATTCACCGCCGCAGGCATCGCAAACGCCTTCCTGTTTCGGCGGCATGAAAATCTTGTTGTAGATCGCCTTGCAATTCTTGCAGCTGACCCGGGCGGTCAACCGCTGCAGGATCACCTCATCCGCCACCTTGATATAGACCACGCGGTCCAGGGTGCGGCCGAGATCTTTCAGCACTTCGTCCAGCAGTTCCGCCTGACGGATCGTGCGGGGATAACCGTCGAGAATGAAACCGCCGTCGCAATCCGGCTGCTGCAGCCGGGCGCGGACCATGTCGGCCACGATCTGATCGGGGACCAGTTTACCGGCCTTCATCAGTTCACCGGCCGTGCGGCCCAGTTCGGTACCGCGCTTCACTTCGTCGCGCAGCAGGTCGCCGGTGGAGATGTGCGCCACCGGATGGACCGCTTTCAGTGCGCCCGCGAAGGTTCCTTTACCCGCGCCGGGGGCACCGATGAAGATCAAATTTTTCTTGTTGAGTTTTCCGCTCATACCGTTTTCCTTCCATGCTGATTTTATTGAAATGTCTGCGACAGAAAATCCAAAATCCCGCCGATGGCAACTTCGCTCTGGCCGCCGCCGTCCATGTTTTTGACAGCAACCACGCCGGAGGCGATCTCCTGATCCCCGCGGATCAGCACCGCCGATGCGCCCAACCGGTTGGCCACCCGCATCTGCGCTTTCATCGACTTATCTTCCAATTCCAAAGCAACATTGAAACCGGCATGCCGCAACCGGGCAGCCAACTTCAAATTCTCCAGCCGGGCGGCTTCGCCCAGCGATGCCAGAAAAATCACGCGATCCCGATCCGGTTCCCCGGCGGCCCCCAGTGCATCCTGCGTCAGCAGCAGCCGCTCGATCCCGGCGGCAAAACCGACACCCTGCACCGGACGGCTCTGCTCCGGCAGCAAAAGTTCATATCGTCCGCCGCCGGCAATGGCGTTCTGCGCCCCCAAGCCGGCCGTATGCACGATTTCAAAAACGGTATGAACGTAATAGTCCAACCCACGCACCAATTCCCGATCCACCCGGTACGGCACCTGCAGCGCATCCAGCGACTGCAGCACCCGTTCAAAATAACGCTGCGATTCCGCGCTGTAGGCATTGAAATAATCCGGAGCCCCGGCCACGATCTCCCGGCAGCCGGGCTGTTTGCAGTCGAGAATGCGCCACAGATTGTTTTCAAAACGGGTCCGGCAATCGGCGCACATCCCGTCGAGATGCTGACTGAAGTAACCCCGCAGCAATTCCCCGGCGGGCCCGCGATCGGCCATCACCCCGCGGGAATTGATCCGCAATTCGGCCCCGGTGATCTTGAGTTCATCGAGAAAATGCATCAGCATGGCGATACATTCGGCATCCAGTTCCGGCGCGATCCGGCCGACATTTTCCACGCCGACCTGATGGAACTGCCGCTTCCGCCCGGCGGCGGGCCGTTCCCCCCGGAACATCGGGCCGTAGTAAAAAACCCGCTGTTCAACGCCATTGAGGACATCGGTATTGAGCAGAGCGCGCATGACCCCGGCCGTCCCCTCCGGGCGGAGTGTCAGACTGCGGCCGCCGCGATCTTCAAAGGTGTACATTTCTTTCTGCACGACCTCGGTTTCGTTGCCGAGCCCGCGCTGAAAGACCTCGGTGTACTCAAAGATCGGCGTCCGCAATTCACCGAAGCCGTAACGCCCGAAAACCTCTGCGGCGGTCTGTTCAAGACGCTGCCAACGCCAGGACTCTGCCGGAAATATATCACTGGTTCCCGGCGGGGGGATCGCACTTGCCATAATCTTTCTGCCTCAATCCTGCTGAAAAAAACCTATTCTTATAAAACGCACTGCGCCCGATCGAAGAATTTCTCCGTCAGGCGCTTATCAATACGGCTTCAACCGTTTCTTATTTGTAATCCGCGGCGTTCAATTTTTCCACCGCTTCTTTGAGTTCCTTACCGGCACGGAACTTGACCACCGTGCGTTCCGGGATCCGGACTTCGTTCTGGGGCATATTCGGATTGCGGCCCTTGCGTTCCTTGCGGACCTTGATTTCAAAAACGCCAAAGTTGCGCAATTCAATCGTATTGCCGGCAGTCAACTCATCGACGATGCTGTCGAGGGTCTTCTGAACAATAATAGCCACATCGTTCTGGATAAAACCGGTTTCCTTGGCGATTTTCACAACCAAATCACGTTTTGTCATTCTTTTTGCCTCCCTTTTGATGAAAAGAACACTTTTACCTAACCTTAGTTATTAATATACCATAAAAAACCCCTGTTGCAAGCAATAAAACGGCACTTTTTCTTTTTTTTCGCCATCATTTGCCTGCCGCGCTCCGGGCATAAAAAAAACGCGACCGATATGGTCGCGTTCTGGTCGGTAATTCCGATCCGGAAACTTAACGTTTCGAGAACTGGAACCGGCGACGCGCGCCCGGCTGACCGGACTTTTTGCGTTCCTTGACGCGGGCATCGCGGGTCAGCATACCGGCGGCCTTGAGCGTGGCACGGAACTTTTCTTCGTCGTAGGTCACCAGCGCGCGAGCGATGCCATGACGCAACGCACCGGCCTGACCGGCAATACCGCCACCGGTCAGCGTGGCGGTCACATCAAATTTACCCTGCTGTTCGACCGCTTCAAAGACCTGCGCCACATAACCGCGCAACGCTTCTTCGCGGATGTAAGATTCAGCGGGAACACCATTCAGGATCATCGCACCGGTACCCGGCTTGATCCGGACACGGGCAACAGCGCACTTGCGGCGGCCGGTCGCCCAGATTTCAGCAATATTTTTGGCCATAATGCACTACTCCAAGGTGATTTTGACGGGTTTCTGGGCGGCATGCGGATGTTCGCTGCCGGCATACACTTTCAGTTTGGAGAACTGAGCACGGCCCAGACGGCCATGCGGCATCATGCCCCAAACCGCGAGCTTGATCAGCCGGGTCGGCTGGCTTTCGCGGATCTGCTTGACGGTTTCTTCGACATAACCGCTGCGGTGACCGGTGTAACGGGCATAGACCTTGCCGGTTTCCTTTTTGCCGGTGAAGACGGCCTTTTCCGCATTGATCACGATGACATTCGCCCCGGTATCGATGTGGGGCGTATAGGTCGGACGATCCTTGCCGCGCAGCGCATTCGCCACACGGACGGCAAGCCGGCCAACAGGGCATTCCGACGCATCAAAAAGCAGGGTTTCCCGCTTGATCTCGCCGGTTTTCGCCAAATAGGTTTTCATGTTTTTTCCCGGTTTTCTATTGATTGTCTTTCGTACGCAACTTCAGCCATTCGCACATGGCTGCCGACGCTGCCGGAACGGGGATGATCGGACCTGTTCCAACTGCGGATTTACTTACAATATCATCTTTTTCGCAGATTGCCAGTCTTTTCCGGAGTTTTTTCGATTTTTTTTCATACCCATTGACAAACCGTTATCCCGCGTTATTGTATGGTAAAGCATCGGGCCGGCCGGATGGTACGGACGGTGAAACAGAACTGACATTGGGGAACAGGTTTTTTCATGCACGCATTTTTTATCGGCTCATTGCCTGAACCGGGATCACTGCTGTCGCTGGACAGCGGCGAAAACGCCCATCTTTTCCGCACCCTGCGGGCGCGCCCGGGCGAAACCATCCGGCTGCTGGACGGCCGGGGCGGAGCCGGAACAGCTGTCATCGAACCGGGCCAGCAGATCCGGTTGATCTCGTGTGACCGGCAGCAGCCGCCGGTGCCGCGATTCCGTCTGGCCTGTGCCGCTCCCCGGCGGCAGAAACTCGATACCCTGCTGAAGCAGGCCGTCGAAACCGGGGCCGCTGCCATTGACCTGATCCCCTGCGAACGATCCGTTGCCAAACCGGAGGGCTCCGACCGCTGGACCGCCCTGCTGAAAGAAGGCTGCAAACAATCCGGCAACCGTTTTCTGCCCGAAATCACCGTGCGCCGCAACATGACAGAATTTCTGACCGCCGCCGCCTGCCCCGGTACGGCTCTGTACTTCGGAGCGACCGATGGCAACGGCACGCCGGTCCCCCCGCCGGACGGCACCACAGAAATCGTCTGGATCGTGGGACCGGAAGGCGGGTTTTCGCCGGGGGAAACGGAGCAACTGAAAGCCGCCGGTGCCGTACCGCTGTCGCTGGGACCGGTCATCATGCGGCTGGAGACCGCGGCCATCTGCGGCATGGCGGCATTGAGGATGCTGATCCGATGAAACGCTTTTTACCGATTACTGTTGTCTGTGCTGTTCTGACCGCCGCCGGGTGCGGCGACAGCGATATCTCCCGGCATCCGCTTTACACCCGGGCCATGCAGGAACGCGCCGCCGGGCGTTATCAGGAGGCGGAACAGACCCTCAAAAAACTGCTCGCCAAACGCCCGGACACCGCCCATCTCCACATGGCTCTGGCATCGCTTTATGATGAACACCTGGGCGATCCGCTGGGCGCGCTCTACCATTACCGGGAGGCGGAACGCATCGGCGATGCCGGGGTGGATACCGCCACGTTGCAGGCCTGGATACAGGCGGCCCGCGACCGTTTTGCCGCCACCCTGCCGGATCTCCGGAATCAGGCCGAATTCGATGCCCTGCAACGCATGAATACCGAATTACAGCAGATGGTGACACAACTGCGCCGGCAGATCGCCGCCGCCGATACTGCGCCTGCACCGGAAACCCCGGCTCCGGCAACGACTCCGGCACCGACTCCGGCTCCGGCCGCAGCCCGGGTATCCGAACCGGCCCCGGCACCGCCCCCCACACCGGCTCCGGGTCCGAAACGGCCGCGCATTCACCGCATTGCCTCCGGCGACACGCTCGGCGGACTGGCCCGGCGTTACTATGGCTCGGCGTCACAATTCCGCCGGATCATGGAGGCCAACCATCTGACAGAACGCACCATTTTGAAAATCGGTCAGGAGATCATCATTCCCGACCGCAATCAGGAGGATCAGCCATGAAATATTTTGTTTTTGCCGGGCTGTTGACCATGCTGATCAGCGGCTGCTCGTTTTTCACAGTCGAACCGTATCACGAAATCCGCAAATTCGATCCGCAATGCCCGGATGAAAACCATCCCCTGATTCTGCCGGAAATCGCGCCGATCCGGAATCTGACCCCGGCCGGAACCAAAATGCTGTTCAACCGGAGCGTGGTACAGGCGGAAAATCCCACCGAACAGTGGGTCCAGCCGCCGGAAGCCATGCTGTACCGTTATCTGCTGACCCGCCGGGACCCGGCCCGGCAGTTACCGGGCAATCTCCGTCTGACCATTGTATCATTCAAACTGGACAACGGCCATCAGACGGCGGAATTGGCGGTCGATGCGGCATTTGACCGGCAGCACCGGCAATTCCGGGTCAGCGCACCGTTGCCGGCGTGCAACGGTACGGCTGCCGCCACCGCGATCGGGACCTGTTTTGAAGAACTGGCGCGGGAACTGGCGGCGTGGTGCCGTTCGGCCGCCCCGGCCAAATGATCGGACAGCAACACGACAATAAACCATAACGGAAACCGAAACCATACAGAGAAGGGAATGAATGCTATGGAACATCTGAATATCCCCCCGGCCAATCATGTCAAGGTCCTGGGCGGCCAGGGCTGGGTCGGCCTGATCGACCATCTGGGCAGCGAATCGACCATTGTCAATGCAGCCCGGGTCTCGTTCGGCAAACTCAAAAACACCATGGATGACCGCGATGTCAAACTGCTGGAATATCTGATCGACAACCGTCACACCAGCCCGCTGGAACATGTGGTGTTCACCTTCAGCATCCATTGCCCGCTCTTTGTCCGCGGCCAGTGGCACCGCCACCGCACCTGGAGTTACAACGAAATCTCCCGCCGTTACACCGAGATCGACATGGAATTCTACACCCCGGAACATCTGCGCCGTCAGTCCGAAAACAACCGGCAGGCCTCTTTTGATGATCCGGATTTTGCCGATGGCGAATTGCGTCAGCAGATCGCGGCCCACAATCAGTTGTCGCTGGAACTTTATGACCGGC
This sequence comes from Lentisphaeria bacterium, assembly GCA_017414565.1. GTDB lineage: Bacteria > Verrucomicrobiota > Lentisphaeria > Victivallales > Victivallaceae > RGIG1931. The sequence continues at coordinate 21,711 of JAFQLP010000115.1, forward strand.
TGCTGGCCTCCGGCGTCTGCCGGGAACAGGCCCGCGGGGTGCTGCCGCAGAACATGATGGTCACATTCTGGGGCACGGTCGATCTGGCCAACCTGCTCCATTTCCTGCAGTTGCGCGACAGCAGCCACGCCCAGTACGAGATCCGTGAATACGCGGTGGCGATCCGGCAGCTGATCCGTCCGATCGTGCCGCATGTCATGGACTATTACGAAAAAAATCTGGCCGAAAACGCTCCGGGCAAATAATCCCGGATGCAGGAGTACCGCATGTTGAAACATCTGCTGCCGACATTGTTTCTGTCTGTGCCGCTGGCCGTTTCCGCCGTGGCGGCGGAGGAGGAAAACTCCGTCATTGCCTCGATCAATGGCCACCCGGTCATTTTGAGCGAAGTGCTGGAAATGACAGCGGAACAGGAGCGGCTCATCCAACCGCTTTATCAGGGGGCGGAACGGTATGAGCGGGTACTGAAACTCCGCCGCGAAGCCCTGGACCGGCTCATTGACCGGAAACTGCTGGCGGCGGCTTATCAGCAGGCGGATTTCCGGCTCCCGCCGCAGGAACTGGAGCGCAGTCTGGATGAATTGTCGGCCGGCGCGGGTGTCCGCACCCGCCGGGAATTCGCCGCCAAACTGCAGGCCGAAGGGATGTCTTTTGAAGCATTCAGGGAAAAAGTCCACGAACAGTTGATGGCCCAGGTCATGCTGTTCCGGCAGTACAAGATCCGGGTCTATGTTTCCCCGCGGGATGTCCGGGATTATTACAATGCCCATCCGGAGGAATTCGGCGAACCGGAGCGTTGGCAGTTGACCATGCTCGATCTGCCGGAGGATGCGGCCACCCGGCAGTCGATCCTGACGGAACTGCAGAAAAATCCGGCGGCATTTGCGACTTTTGCCAAAACGGCCGCCCCCCGGACCGTCCGCAAATCCGGGCTCCGACCCGAATGGATCGCGGCCGCCGGCGATGCCCCTGCCCCCGGCCGGATCTGCGGCCCGCTGGAAATCGGCGGCCGGTACTGCTGTTTCCGGCTCGAAAAGATCCTGCCTGCCGAAACAACTCCGTTTGCCGAAGTGGAACCGGCGATCCGGGAAAAACTTGAAATGGAATCCCGCCGGGCCGCCGCCGGAGAATATTTGCAGGAATTGCGCGACAACGCGATCATCCGCCTGATGATGTAAAGGATTGTTATTATGGAGTTTGATGCCGTTCTGCAACGCCGGACCATCCGGCTTTTTCAACAGAAAATGGTCCCGGATGACGAGATCCGGTATCTGATCAATGCCGCCTGTCTGGCCTCCTGCGGGGCCAACCGGCAACCGCTCCGGTATCGGGTCATCCGCCGTCCGGAACTGGTGAAAGCGTTTTTTGAACACACCCGTTACGCGGCATTGGTCCACCCCCGGCGCACCCCGCAATGGGGCATCAGCGCGCCGCCGGTCTTTATTGCGGTCTGTGCGAAAAATCCGTCGGCCGTCGATGCCGGGGCGGCGATCCAGAGCATGGAAATGGCCGCCTGGAACCACGGCATCGGATGTTGCTGGATCGGTTCATTCGACCCGGCTGAAGTCAATGCCCTGCTCCGGGCAGACGATCTGCCGGTGCGTTATCTGGTGGCCGTCGGTTATCCGGCGGAGGGCCCGGTGGTGGAACGCATCGGAGCCGATGGATCACCGGCCTATTATCTGGACGACAGCGACACGTTGCATGTTCCCAAATACAGTGTCGATGCCGTAACCACCTACTGGGACTGATACCGGTACGGCGTGACCGTCAAATTCCCGTGCCGGTCCGTGACCAGCCAGGCCTCCCGGCCCTGTGCTTCAACAAAGGCCCGGCGGACGGCCATTGCCTGCGGCGAATCCGGCATACTGAATAGCGCCGCCCCGAAACACCCGATCCGCCGGTTTTCAGAAGCCGGTATAGGGGTGGAGGTCCCCGGCAGCCAGGTCAGATACGACAGCCAGCCGGTATTGCCCGCCCGGGGCAGATCGACCACCAGATAGGCATTGTCCGGGACCGTTGCCAGGATCTGTTCCGCCACCCCGGCGATATCGTACTGGTATTCATGCCGGAATGCCCACCCGTAACGGCACACCCCGCCGATGGTCAGCATCACCGACAGCACCGCCATCGCCTGCCGCCGGGAACGCAGCAGCAACGCCGCCGCCGCGCCGGTGAATCCCGCCAGCGGCAATGCCATGGCCGTCAGGAAACGCGATGCCGGAAAAACCGTCGATTCGATCCCCCAGATCCGGTGCGACAACAGCAGCCGGTACGGATATTCGTCGATCAGAAAAATCATCGCCAGCACCATCAGCCAGCACCGCAACAGCACCGCGCCGGGACGGCGGCAGGAACGCATCAGCCAACATCCGGCGATCCCCGGCAGCAGCAGCGCACCGGAAAATGTCAACAGCTCACGCCAGCCGAAAATCGCTTCTTCGGAAAAATTGAAGGCATTGACGGAGCCGAAATCGCCCGCCCCGCGGAAAATCGCGATCCCGGCCGGAATGAACACGATCAACGCCGTTGCCCCCGTCACCATCAGCCGCCGCAAGACCACCCATTCGCGCCGCCGCCGGACACACCACACCCGCAGGGCAAATGCCGCCACGACCGATCCCACGATCACCACGGTCAGGTGATGGGTCATCCCCAATGCCACCCAGCACAACACCGCCCCGATCCAGCCCGGCCGGCCGACGCCGCCCGTCAAAGCGAACCGGCACAGCGCAAAGAAAAAAAGCAGTCCCAGCGCGGTCGGATAACCACCCCACATCCGGAAACTGATGGCCGTACCCAAACCGCCCCAGAATGCCAGACCGAGCCCGGCGAACCATCCGGCCGCCGCCGAACGGAACGCCCGGGCCGTCACCGCCCCGGCCAGCAGGGCCGACGGCACCATCAACGCGAATTGCAGCTGCCGCTCCGCAAAAAACACCGGCACCCGGAATGCCGCCGCGATCCCGGCCAGCAAAAGATGGGTCCCCGGCGGATAATTGAGGGGAATACCCGTAAAAGGCAGCCAGTTCTGCGACAATCCGCCCGAAACCAGTATCTTCTGCGCCAGCAGTGCATGAAACGCGCTGTCCCACCCCATCGGCAACCGCTCCGCCGGTTCCGCCAGAGCCAGCACCAGCACCGATGCGATCACCAGCAGAGCCGCCCCCCGGACCATCGGCGGACACCCGGCCAACCGGGCCCGCCATGACCGGCAGTGATGCCACCGGCCGATCCACGCCACTGCCACGAGCCCGTACGGCAGCCACGGCAGCCCGTATGCCTGCCGCAGCATCACCAATGCCATCCCACCTGCGATCAGGGCGGCAAAATACACCGCCATACCGTATCCGATACTGCCGGCCCAATCCCGGGACCGCGACGGAAACGGCAGGGCAAACAGCAATGCCAGCAACAACAGGATCATTTGATTCCAACCTCCGGTTACAAACAGAGAAATATACCGTGCCCGGTGTTTTTTTCAACTCCGGCATGGTTTGAGTACATCAAGAATCTCCGGCTTCCGGATGATCCGGTTTGCAATATTCTGAAAACATGCTATAATTTAAATGTTTGAACCAGGAGATATTTACTTATGGATGTTTCATTGATAAAAAAAATGTACCGTCTGCTGGATGCGACCAAACGGGGGTATTTGAGTGCCAACTGGTCGTCGCTGGCCGGCTGCAAACAGTTTGAACAACTGACTCCGGTACAGATCAATCATCTCCTGCTGATCCGTTTTGAACTGCCCTGCAATCTGAACCGGATCCGGGCGGTGACCGGGCTTTCATCCGCCGGGGCATCGACCTTTATCGACCGGCTGGTGCAGGCCGGGGTCATCCACCGGGAAACCGATCCCAATGACCGCCGCAATGTCCGCATTGCCGCCACCGAAGAACTGCAACAGCTCTTTGATGACGTGGATGACGGACTCGACCGCCTAATCGTTGAACAGTTGCAGCAGGTCCCGCAGGAACAGCATCAGGCGATCGCC
>JAFQLP010000116.1 GCA_017414565.1 Lentisphaeria bacterium
AAACCGTCCGGCTCTGTGCCGGTATGGAGCCGGAGGGGCTGCCGCGGGAACGGCTCGCCGGGGAATGGGAGAAACTGCTGCTGCAGGGGCGGAAGCCTTCGCTCGGATTGGCTTTTCTGCGCGACTGCGGCTGGGTGAAATATTATCCCGAACTGGCGGCTTTGATCGGCTGCGAACAGACTCCGGCGTGGCATCCGGAGGGGGATGTGTGGAACCACACCCTGCTGGCCTGCGACCGGGCGGCGGAACGGCGGAGCGGCAACCGGGAGGATGATCTGACGGTGGCCTGTGCTGTGCTGTGTCACGATTTCGGCAAGCCGGCGGTATCGGAACGCCGTCCGGACGGCACGATTTCCTGTTTCAATCACGAGCGCGCCGGGGTGGGACCGGCACGGGAATTCCTGCGGCGGTTGTGGAACCGGGAGGCGTGGATCGAATCGGTGGTGCGGCTGGTGCAGGAACACATGCGGCCCTACGATTTCGGGCGGGATCTCGCTTCTGACCGCGCCTACCGGCATCTGGCGGTGCGGGCGGGGCGGCTGGATCTGCTGGCCGAGGTGGCGATCGCGGATGCGCTGGCCCGGCCGCCGCTGCCGGTGGATATGACCTGTTACCGGCGTTTTCTGGAACGGGCCCGGGAATTGGCAGTCGAACAGGCTCCGCCGGAACCGTTGATCCGCGGACGGCATCTGGTGGCCCGTGGTATGACGCCGGGGCGGGGGTTTGCGCCTCTGCTGGCGCGCTGTTACGAGGCGCAGCTGGCGGGGGATTTTACGGATCTGGCGGGCGGTTTGGCCTATCTGGACTCGATTGCCGGGGAATATTCGGTAAAATGATTTGAAAAAAGAAAAGACGGATTTACATTATTTCCGGTAGTGTGGATCGGTGCGGTCCACGTGGCAGATTCTATTATCTTATGACAGGCGCGCCCGCGCGCGGCAGCGGCCCGCGGGGGATGGCGGCAGAAAACAGGGTGAAAAAATGGGAAGAAAACTTCGGGCGGCATTGATCGGTTTCGGCGGTATGGGGCATTGCCATGCGGCCAACTATCAGGGCCAGAAGGATGTGAAACTGGTTGCCATCTGCGACAAAAATCCGCAGGTGTTTGAAAAAGGCGTGGCTGAACTCAATTTCGGCCGTACCGGTTTTACCGATGTTTCCGGTTACAATCTTTACCGGTCCTACCGGGAACTGGTCGCCAAAGAGAAGTTCGATATCCTCGATATCTGTCTTCCCTGTCCGCTCCATGCCCGCTACGCGATCCGGGCTATGGAAGACGGTTACGATGTGCTGACCGAAAAACCCATGGCGCGCTCGCTGGCGCAGGTCGATCGTATGATCGCCGCTTCCAAGGCGACCGGGCGCAAACTGATGACCGCGCAGGTGGTGCGTTTCATGCCGCAGTACCGTTATGTGGCCGATGCCCTGCGGGAAGAAAAGTTTGGCAAACTGCTCCGGCTTTCGGCGCGGCGCAATGCCGGTATGCCGAGCCGGGAGTGGTATCGCGACTGCCGTCAGAGCGGCGGCGCGCTGTTGGATCTGCATTTGCACGATATCGACTTTGCCCAGAGCATCCTGGGGGTGCCGGAAACGGTGCTGTGTCAGGGTATCACCCGCGAAAGCGGCGGTATCGACGACCTGATGGCGAGCTGGTTTTTCGGCAATGGGCCGATTGTCAACATCGAAAGCAGCTGGTGCCGCGGCGGTTTCGATGCCACACTGGCGGCGATCTGCGAAAACGGGACCTACGAGATCATCGGCCAGAAGGTCCTGATCCACTCCCGCGACGGCAAGACCGAGACCCTCGATTTTGCCAAGGAAAAATCCGGCTACTTCCGGGAGATCGAGTATTTCGCCCGCTGTGTCCTTGATGGCACGGAACCGGAATTCTGTTCGCTGGAGAGCGTCCGGCGCAGTATGCAGGTGGCCTTTGCCGAAGACCGCTCTGCCCGCAGTTGCAAAAAAACGCGGGTCCGGGCCTGATTTTTGGGGAATGAGAAAAGTTTTCCTTTGAACTTATACAATAATTAAAGGAGTTTGAAAATGTCTATTCAAGTCAATCCGGCTGTCCGCCCCGAACTCGATCCCGCGTTTGTTCCCGCGGTGTTGTGGAACCGCGCCTACCGGCAGATGGTCAAAGATTCCGGCAAAGGGATTGATATCACCATCGCGCTCTACCGTCCGAACGGCACGGTCTCCACGCTGAATACGGCGATCCTGCCGCACGAAGGCGAAAACAAGGCGTTGAATGTCCGCTATGTGGAACGCCTGGTCAAGTTCCTGCTGTGGATGAAAGGCGGTTACAAAGTTCTGATCGCCGGTTGCGCCGCGCTGGCGGATGATATCCGTGCGATCTATTCGGCGGACGGTGCCCGTGCCTTTGACTACAATATGATGGGGGAACGCATCTACGGCCGTCCCTTTGAAGTGGTCGCCTCCGATGTGGCTCCGGAATCCAACGAGATCTCGGTCCAGCTCGGCGGGCATCTTGACGGCTGCCGCATCGGTTTCGACTTGGGCGGTTCCGACCGCAAGTGCGCGGCGGTGATCGACGGCGAAGTTGTCCATACCGAAGAAGTGCCGTGGGATCCCTACTTCCAGAAAGATCCGGCTTATCACCGGGCGGGCATCATCGATTCCCTGCGCCGCGCGGCCGCCAAACTGCCGCGGGTGGACTGCATCGGCGGTTCGGCTGCCGGTGTCTATGTGGACAATCAGCCCCGGCTCGCCTCGCTTTTCCGCGGGGTCGCTGCTGATGACTTCAAAGCGCAGGTCGTCCCGATGTTCCTGGAGATCCAGAAGGAGTTCGGGGTGCCGATGATCGTCGCCAACGACGGTGAAGTGACGGCTCTCGCCGGTGCGATGTCGATGAACTCCAACAGCGTGATCGGTATCTCCATGGGGACCAGTCTGGCGGCCGGTTATGTCAATCCCAACGGCAACATCACCGACTGGCTCAACGAACTGGCGTTTGTGCCGGTCGATTACCGCGACGATGCGCCGGCGGATGAATGGTCCGGCGACCTCGGCTGCGGCGTGCAGTATTTCTGTCAGCAGGGGGTTGCCCGGCTGGCGAAGAACACGGACCTCAATTTCCCGTCCGACATGCCTTTCCCGCAGCAGTTGATCGAAGTGCAGGAACTGATGAAGAAAAACGATCCGCGGGCCGCGGCGATCTACCGCACGATCGGTGTCTGCTTCGGTTACACGGTTGCTCATTTTGCGGAATTCTACGATATCAGCAAGCTGCTGGTGCTGGGCCGGGTTTCTTCCGGCGAAGGCGGCGAGATCATCATCGAAGAAGCCCGCAAAGTGCTGGATGTGGAATTTCCGGAACTCGCTGAACGCATCGAATTCCGGGTGCCGGACGAAAAATTCAAGCGTCACGGTCAGGCGGTCATCGCGGCCAGTCTGCCGGAAATCAAGAAGTAAACCGGAAGGAGAAACAGCATGAAAACGCTTATCAAAAATTGTCATCTGATCTCGCCGGATGTGGATCTGCTGAATGCGGCCATTCTGATCGAGAACGACAAGATCGTGTCGGTGCTGGTCGAGGGCGATTCCCTGCCTGCGGCGGATAAGGTGGTCGATGCTGCCGGCCAAATGGTGATGCCCGGTTTTATCGATGTCCATTGTCACGGCCGTTCCGGGGTGGACTTCTGCGATGCCACCGACGCGGCCATGACCACCATTGCCTGCGACAAGTTGAGCGAAGGTGTCACCACGCTTCTGCCGACGACGCTGACGCTGCCCGAAGACCAACTGGCCAATGCGCTCGCCACGGCCCGGCATTATGTGGAAGCCGGTTCGCCGGGCTGCAGTGTGCCCGCGGTCCATCTGGAAGGTCCGTATATCAACCCCAAATGCCTCGGGGCGCAGAACCCGGCTTATGTCCGTGAACCGGATATTGCCGAAGTCATGCGGCTCAACGATATTTTCCCGGTGAAAAAGGTGTCGTTTGCGGTTGAAATGCCCGGCGCGCCCCGGTTCGCGGCGGAACTCATCGAAAAAGGGATCACCCCCTCCTGCGTTCACAGTGCCGCCACCTACGGCGAATTCAAAAAAGGTTACGACCACGGCCTGCGCAACTTGAGCCATTACTGCAATCAGATGACGGCTCTTCATCACCGCGATATCGGTCTGGTCGGTGCCGGTCTGATGCATCCGGATGTATTCATTGAATTCATCTGCGACAAACTGCACATCTGCCCGGATATGATCCGTTTGATCTTCCAGCTCAAGAATGTCTGTTCCATTCAGCTGATCACCGATGCCATGCGGGCATCCGGTCTGCCGGATGGTCCGTCTGAACTGGGCGGTCTGCCGGTCATCGTCAAGAACGGCGAAGCCCGGCTTGCTTCCAACGGTGCGCTCGCCGGCAGTACGCTGCAGCTTTCCAAAGCACTGCGCAATGTCCGCGAAGTCACCGGCCTGCCGCTCAAGGATCTGGTCAAATGCACCTCCTGGAACCAGGCCCGTGCCATCGGTCTGTGCGGCCTCGGCCGTCTGGCTCCCGGCTATTATGCCGATATCGTCATGCTGGATGATGAATTCCAGGTGACCGGCGCGTTTGTCAGGGGCTGTCAGAAACTCTGACCGCAACGGCAGACAGATCGCATTTTTTCTGCTCTGCTCCGGTAAACGGGGCAGAGTTTTTTGTTTCTGTGCCGGAAGGGATCGCTCAAAATATGCTTTTTTTTGCGTTTATCACAGTTTTATCCATTGTCGAAACAGGAAAAGCGTGGTATTGTTGGAAAGTTTTGCATTGTTTGGTATGTGATGCGTAAAAAACGCAGGAGGAGGTAATATGAGATATTTCAGCCGTATGCTGGTGATTCTGGGTGCCATGCTGTTGACGGCATCGGTGCAGGGGGCTTCGTCGCCGGAGGAGATCCGGGCCGTCTGGATCTGGGGCTCCGTGGTGAACAGCCAGGGGGCGGGCAACGTTGCCTCCAAATTGAGAAATGGCGGTATCAATACCGCCATGCTGCTGGTCAAAGGGGTCGGGGGCGGCGGTTCGTGGAACAGCAAAGTCTGTCTTTCTCCGAACAAGAACGATGCGCTTGCCAAATATACCTCGACATTCCGCAATTACGGGATCAAATGCCATTTGTGGTTCATTTTCAACAGCGATGACGCGTGGCTGGCCAAGCATCCCAGCGATTTTGTGTGGCACTATGGCGAAGGGACGCCGTACATCCGCACCTCCAGCAGTTATGTCTGCCCGATCAGCGATTACCGGGCCTATTTCCTGTCGATGATCGAGGAAGTGCTGCAGAAGCCCGGTACTTACCCGATCGACGGTATCCATCTGGACTACATCCGTTACGGTCATGCGGTGTACTGCTTCTGCCCGAAACATATCACCAAGGCCAAAGGGCTGGGGATCGATACCGACAAGATTTTGAGTTCGCTCAAGGCGGGCTTCAGCAACAGCGGTTCCGGTCAGGCCTATTTCGATCTGCTGCGCAATGGCGATCCGGATGTCACCAAGTGGGTGCAGATGCGCGAAGACGAAGTCAAATCGGTGGTCGATGATGTGAAGAAATTGATCGACAAATACCAGCCGTCGCTGACATTGAGCGCGGCTCTCATGCCGGAAGGCGGCGAAGAAGACCCGACCTTTGCCCGCTGTCATTACGGGCAGAATTACGAACAGCTCGGTCCCTCGCTGGACCTGATCTGCCCCATGACCTATCACAAGGGCAGCAGCCGTTCCTATACCTGGTGCAGTGATATTGCCACCCGCGCCCACAGACGCAGCGGTACCAGCGTGCTGACCGGTATGGCCGGGGAAGACTCCGTGGCCAATGTGATCGCGGATTCCCGGGCCCGCGGCGGCACGACCGGCTATATCATTTTCCGTTACAACTCTATGACCTCCACCAACTGGTCCGCCACGACGGCGGCGGATCGGGATGCCAATCATTTGAGCGATGTCGATAACAACGGGCGGGCCGATCTGATGCTGGTCAATGCGGCCGGTAACAGCGGTGCCTGGCTGGTCAAGGCCGGCAGCACGATCGCCTGGCAGCCCATGAGCGATATGGCGGATGGTTTTGCTGTATTGGATTTCGGCTTCACCAGCCGGGCCAAACAGAATGCCGACGTTTATCTGTACAATGCGGCCGCGGGTGTGGTCGGTGCCTGGGTGACGGGTAAATCCGGTGTGACCGGCTGGCAGACCATCGGCAATTTTGATCCGCAATCCGAGGTGTTGGGCGTGGGCGATTTCAATGGTGACGGCATTTCCGACCTGTTGCTGCGTTCCGCGGCGGGTGATGTCGGCTGTTTCCTGGGCGGCACTTCCACGCTCGCCGGCGGCTGGTATTATTTCCAGAGCCTCAGCCCCGAATGGGATATCGCGGGGATCGGCGACCTTAACGGCGACGGTTTCGATGACCTGGTGCTGGCGCATCAGGCCGGTTACTCCGGGGTGTGGCTGATCAAGCATATGACGCCGGTGTGGAGTGATCTGGGTACGCTTACGAGCAGTACCCGGATCATCAGCTGCGGCGATTTTGACGGCGACGGTACCGATGATGTTCTGGTTGCCATCGGCAGCATTTACGGTGCCTGGATGGTCAAAGACGGTTCCGTGGTCGGCTGGCGTGATTTCGGTTTCATCAACGGCACGATCGAAGATGTTGCCGATTACAACAGTGATGGTGCCGATGATATCCGTATCCGTACGGCATCGGGGGATATCGGGTATTTGGCCGTGCCGGTGAATGGCGGGTTGCCGACCTGGAAATGGCTCGGTTCCGTCGGCGAAGAATGGATCACCGGCAAAACCGGGCTCTGATCCTTAACCGGCAGAAAATGAAAGGCGGCGCAGTTGCGCCGCTTTTTTTTATCCGGATGTCTTGTAATTGATCTGTTTTTCATGTATATTTCACCTGTGACAGATGTGTGCAACAGATCGTTTTAAGAAAGGGAGCCCCGGTATGAAAATGAAAAAAATGTTTGCTTTACTGCTGGCTCTGCTGCCGGTAATGGTGATGGCGGCGACCGATATGTATGTCGCTCCGAAAGCCATCGGCACAGGGGATGGCTACACGGCGGCCAACGCGGCTGCCTGGACCGATGAGTTGTTCTGGATCCATGTCCAGCAGCGGATCAAAAAAGCGGATACCACGGTACATTTTGCCGCCGGGGAATATATTGCCAGTAAAACATCGGCGCGCAATGTCTGTCTGGCACTTTCATCGCGCGGATCGGAAAAATATACGCTGACCCTGCTCGGTGCCGACAACAAGGGATCCGTTTTTATGCGGGACCCGTCGGAATCCAAGGCGCAGACCACCGCAAACCGTCTGGCGTACATCATTTATCTTTACAACTGTACCAATGTGGTGGTTGACAATCTGCACTTTACCGGTGACGGTGCGCTTGGGTATGTGCTGTCGATTCGTACGCCGCACAATGTGCTGGTGCGCAACTGTACCTTTACCGACATGACCGGCATTTATTACGGTGCGACCGGTTCCAGTACCGGCGGTTCCGGGGTTGCCTGGGAAAACTGCGTGTTCGACAACATCGGTGTCGGCGGCACGGCGCACTGTATCTACAATGCCTACGATGTGAATGATATTCTGATCCGCAACTGCATTTTCCGCGATTGTTTCGGGGATTATGTCCGGTTCCGGGACAAATGCCTGCGCTGTACGGTGGAAAATTGCACCTTTGAATCAACCGGGCGTTACAATGGCAATGCCTTTATCTCCTGTCCCCAGTTTAATGACGAAGATCCGGCCGAGAAAACCGATCCGGCCGATCATGAATATTTTTCGCAGAATATTGCGATCCGCAACTGCACCTTTATCGGTTTGAACCGTTCGGTCGATAAATCCCAGTACATGCTCAAGTTTCTTCAGGACGGGTTCAATCCGATCGGCAAAGAATACCTGATCAGCAAAAGCGAGGCGAATGCTTTGACGACCATGCCGGCGGCGGAAGCCAGAGCATGGATGAAGAACCGGCTGGATATCGATCTGGACAATCTGCAATGGGTGAACAACACCAATCTCGGTGCCGCCGGGGTGTGTCAGTATTCCTGCCGTCCCGCGTATGGAGCGGAAAAAGAGTTTCCGCTCTCCACCTACAACAACACGGTCGATATTTCCCGGTTGCTGCACATTCAGCAGAACCGTGCGGCGCAGTTGCCGGACGAGACCCGGGCGGTATGGGTGTGGAGCGATTCGATCAAAAACGGCGATGCTTCGGCCATTGCCTCCAAACTCAAGGCCAGCGGTATCAATACGGTCATGCTGCTGGTCAAAGGCTCCAACGGGGTGGTCTGCTGGAAGAGTTCGGTCGCATTGGCCCAGGACAGTCAGGATTCGCTGGCGGAGTGGACCCGGACATTCCGCAGTTACGGAATCGCGGTACATGCCTGGTTTGTGTATCACAGCGACCTTGCGTGGGCCAATAAGCATCCCCAGGACCGGGTTTATCATTACGGCAAAGGCGGACAGCCGGCGATCCTGACCTCCGGGAATCTGATCTGCCCGCAGTCGGAATACCGCAGTTATTTCCTTTCGCTGGTTCGGGAACTGGTCAGCCAGCCGGGGAAATATCAACTCGATGGCATCCATCTCGGTATCCGTTATACCAATGCCGTGTACTGTTTCTGCCCGGAACATCTGGAAAAAGCGAAACAACTCGGCATCAATACGGATACTGTCCGGATCGCGCTGTATGCCGGGTTTGGCAGCGATAACAGCGGCAACGGCGAAGTTTATTATTCGCATCTCCGCGGCGGCGACCGGAATGTGAGCGCGTGGGTCGCCATGCGGGAGGCGGAGATCAAAGGGGTTTTCGAGGATGTGGCTGCGATCCTGGCGGAATACCAGCCGTCGCTGGTACTTTCGCTTTCGGCACAGCCGGAAACGGGTTACGCCGATCCGACCATTGCCCGCTGTCAGTATGCCCAGAATCTGGCGGATCTGGGGGATACGCTGGATCTGGTTTGTCCGACCGGCGATCATACGGCGGCTTCGCAACCGGCCTCCTGGTGCGCGGATATTGCGGTGCAGGCGGCGGCCCGCGGCGGAGTGCCGGCTCTGACCGGCATGGGCGGCAGTGATGATGTGGAAACGGTGGTGACAGAGTCCCGGAGCCGGGGCGGGACCGCCGGTTTTGCCGTTTTCCGTTATGGAACGATCGAGGCGGTCAATTTTGAGCGGTTGGGGCGGGTGTTTTCTTCGACCTACCCGGGCGATCTGGATCACAATGGCCAGGCGGATCTGATCATGATCGATGCCGCCGGCAACACCGGGGCATGGCTGACCCGGTCCGACGGTTCGGTTTCCTGGCGGGATCTCAGCACGCTTTCCAACGGCTTTGAGATCTTGGGCTGGGGCAGTACGGTGCGCGGTAAAGATAGCCCCGACATTTATCTTTACAGTGCGACCTCGGGGGTGGTCGGCGCATGGTTGACCGATTCTGTGACCGGTGTGACCGGCTGGTTGACGATCGCGGCATTTGATGCCGGCAGTCAGGTGGTCGGACTGGGCGATTTCAACGGCGACGGGATCTCGGATATGCTGGTCCGTTCTGCCACCGGCGATGTCGGGTGCTGGCTGGGCGGATCGGATGATCTGGTGAGCGGCTGGCATTATTTCCAGAGTCTGGGTGCGGAATGGATGATTTCCGGGATCGGGGATCTGAATGGCGACGGGATCGATGATGTGGTGCTGAACCATGTTGCCGGTTATTCCGGGGTCTGGCTGATCCGGCGGATGATTCCGGAATGGAGCGATCTGGGAATGCTGAATGCCGCCAGTTCCATTGTCGGATGCGGCGATTTTGATGGTGACGGTACCGATGATGTTCTGATACGGATCGGCGAGGTTTACGGTGCCTGGATGATCGGCAATGGTCTGGTCCTGGGCTGGCGGGATCTGGTGGCGTTCAACGGCGATGTGGAAGATATCGTGGATGTGGACAACGACGGAGTCGATGATCTCCGGGTCCGTTCAGCCAACGGTGATCTGGGGTATTTCCGTGTCATCGAGAGCGGCGAAGCGGTCTCCTGGCATTATTACGGTTCGGTCGGGAGCAACTGGACGACTGCTTTGCAGGGGCGGTGAACAGAACCGCATAGCGTTCTGACATTGGCAGGTCCGGGGGGCTCCCTCCGGACCCTGCTGTTGATTGGCCGGGTGTTTCTTTTTTGGCCGGTATCTTGAAAGATACTGCTTTATGGCTATATTAAATGTGTATTTGATGTATTCATTTAAAAATCAGCGGACATGGTATGACCAAGCGGCAGGATGGCGAGAAAACCAAAGAGCGGATACTGAATGTGGCGATGACTCTTTTTGCAGCAAAAGGGTTTCGCGATACCACGATTGCGGATATTGTCAAAGGTTGCGGCAATGTCAATGCGGCGTTGGTCAATTATTATTTTACCGACAAAAAATCGCTGTACCGGTATGGCTGCCGGCTGATCTATCAGCAGGCGTTGGAGGCGTATCCGCTGTTGGGCAATGCTCCGGCGGATGCGACCCCGGAAGAGCGGTTGAAAGCGGTGATTTTTGCGAGTTTGTCCCGCAATGCCGACAAAGATAATCTGGTCAATGCGATCATCCACCAGGAGATTTCCGCCCCGACAGGGTATTTGCAGGATCTTTGCGAGGAGTTGGTCGATGAAATGATCCAACTGTTGCGCGGGTGTCTGCGGGATTGTCTCGGGGCGGCGGTGCCGGAACGGGAAAAGGATCTGCTGGCTTATTCCATTCTCGGTATGCTGCTGGTGCCGATCCGCAAAATTCTGACATGGGGCAATTTTGAGATGACGCCCTTTACGCTTGCGGAACGGCAGGAGCATGTCTGGTCGATCACGGCGGCGGCTTTGCGGGATCTCAATGCCCGCTGGTCGTGAAATATCGGAAATTTTACCGGAGGTCGAAATGAAAGAAGATAAAAACTATACGCCCGGTGAAGAATTTGCCAATGCGTTGACACATGCGGTCGGAGCGATGTTGTCGATTTTCGGCATCGTTATGCTGGCGGTGCATTCCAAGAGCCCGATGGCGGCGGCGACGACAGCCGTTTACGGCGCCAGCATGTTTTTGCTGTTTCAGGCCTCGACCTGTTATCATGCGATCACCAATGTGACTGCCAAACGGGTGTTCCGGCGGATCGACCACAGTGCGATCTATCTGCTGATCGCCGGTACCTATACGCCGATCCTGATGCTGGCCATTCCGTTTCCGCTCAACATCGGACTGTTGGCCATGATCTGGTATCTGGCTGTGACGGGGGTGGTCTTTTCCTGCCTGACACTGAAATTCCGTTATCTTTCCACCGGCTTGTATCTGGTGATGGGGTGGCTTTCGCTTTTTCTGCTGCACAAACTCTGGCAGACCAGTCCCCACACGGTATGGTGGCTGTTGATGGGGGGCG
This sequence comes from Lentisphaeria bacterium, assembly GCA_017414565.1. GTDB lineage: Bacteria > Verrucomicrobiota > Lentisphaeria > Victivallales > Victivallaceae > RGIG1931. Next base: position 11,413 of record JAFQLP010000116.1, read on the forward strand.
GGGTTTATTCGCTGGGGTGTATTTTTTATCTGGTAAAGATGCGTTACATGCACAGTTTGTGGCACCTGTTCGTGCTGGGCGGTGCGATCTGTCACTACCGGGCCATCTTTTATCTGTTGTAAAAACAGCCGGGGCGGCGGTCCGCGGAGACAGGCTGCTGATCCGGAGAGAAAATTGATAGAAAAAAGGACCCGTTACGGCGACGGTGTCCGGTATCATGGGGAATGTGAGAGGTTATGAAGCGGAAAGTCAATTTGGCGATTGTTGGTATCAGCCAGCGTGGTAGCGGTTTGCTGAAGTTGTTGCTGGAAATGGACGATGTGAATATCGTCGGGGTGTGTGACCTGTACGAGGACCGGACGGCCGCCGCGGCCAAGGCTGTGGTGGAAGCCGGCCGGCCGGCTCCGGTCGCCACCAATGATTACCGTCGTCTGCTGGACCTGAAGAAACTGGATGCGGTCCTGACCCCGTCGTCGTGGACCAGCCATGCCCAGATCCTGCTCGATACCATGGAGTCCGGCCGTTATGCGGCGACCGAAGTCGGTGGGGCCACATCGATCCAGCAGTGCTGGGATCTGGTGCGGACATCGGAACGCACGGGGATGCCCTGTATGATGCTGGAAAACTGCTGTTACGGCCGTCCGGAAATGACCGTGTTGAAGATGATCAAAGAAGGTCTTTTCGGGGAATGTGTCCACGCCGAGGGCGGGTACCGTCACGATTTGCGTCAGGAAATCTGCTCCGGCAAGGAAAACCGTCATTACCGGCTGGCGAATTACACCTGCCGTACCGGCGATGTTTACACGACCCACGAACTCGGTCCCATTGCCAAATATTTCAACATCAACCGCGGCAACCGGATGGTCACGCTTTGCTCTGTGGCCTCCAAATCGGTCGGTCTGAATGAATGGTCCCGGCAGCATCGCGGGCCGATGACGAAGTCACCCGCCGCCGTTTCAATATGGGTGATGTGATCACCACGATCATCAAATGCGCCAACGGCGAAACGATCACCCTGACGCACGATACCTCGCTGCCCCGGCCCTATTCCCGCGGCAATCTGCTCGAGGGCAGCCGCGGTATCTGGTCGGAAGACAAGGACGGTGTCTTTATCGAAGGTGTTTCCAAGGCCAACGGCGAATGGGAACATTGGCAGCCCATGGAGGAGATCTACGAGCGTTTTGAACATCCGCTGTGGCAGGAATTCCGTCAGGAAGGGGTCAAAGGCGGTCACGGCGGCATGGAATGGCTGGTGCTGCGCGGCTTCATCGAAGCGGTCAAAAAAGGCACCCAGACACCCATCGACGTGTATGATACCGCTGCCTGGATGGCGATCACGCCGTTGAGCGAAGACTCCTGCCACATGGGCGGTATGCCGGTGGCGATCCCCGACTTTACCGATGGTAAATGGATCGATCCGCGGCCGATCGTACGCAGCAAGTATTGTTTGGATGCCTTCTGCGAAGAGTGCTTTTGAGGTGAATTCCGGCCATGGCGATCTTGAATCATCTGCTGGAGGCCGTCGGCAACACCCCGCTGGTGCGGATCAATAAGCTCAACCGGGGCGGTGCCGAAGTTCTTGCCAAAATGGAATCGTTCAATCCGGGCGGCTCAGCCAAAGACCGGGTCGCGGTCGGGATGATCGAGACGGCCGAGGCGGCGGGCCTGCTGAAACCCGGAGCCACGATCATTGAACCGACCAGCGGTAATACCGGGATCGGATTGGCTCTGGTGGCGGCGGTCAAAGGGTATCACCTGATTTTGACCATGCCGGAAACCATGAGCGTGGAACGGCGGAAACTGGCGGCGGCATACGGGGCCGAGATCGTGTTGACCGACGGGGCTTCCGGTATGTCCGGAGCCATTGCCCGGGCAGAGGAATTGCGGGCGCAGATCCCCGGATCGTTTATTCCGCAGCAGTTTGAAAATCCGGCCAATCCCGCCAGTCACAAGACCTCTACCGGGCCGGAGATCTGGCGCGATACGGATGGCCGGGTGGATGTGCTGGTCGCCGGGGTCGGTACCGGCGGCACGCTGACCGGCGCGGGAGAATATCTGCGGGAAAAGAATCCGGCACTGCAAGTGTATGCCGTGGAGCCGGTGGAGAGTCCGGTGCTGTCCGGCGGCACGGCCGCCCCACACCGGCTGCAGGGGATCGGCGCGAATTTTATTCCGGCAGTCATGGATACCGCTATGCTGACCGGGGTGATCGGAGTTTCGGCCGAAGATGCCGGCAGGACCGCCCGGGCGGCGGCGGAACAGGAGGGGATGCTGATCGGTATCAGTTCCGGTGCCGCGCTTTATGCGGCGTTGCAGCTGGCGGAAAAAACGGAATTTGCCGGTAAACGGATCGTGGTCGTGCTGCCCGATACCGGGGAGCGGTATCTTTCCACCTGGCTTTTTGACTGACCGCAGAAAATAAGCGAAAAAAAGGGGCTGTTGCCAAACCTCAAAAAGGTGAGCAACAGCCTCTTTGTCTTTGCCGGACGCAGCCGTGTATCAATCGATAAAGGCGTGCGTGAGCGAGATCGTGTTGCGGTAATCTTCCGGCGGGAATTTCTTTTCCGAACCGTATTTGGGCCAGCATTCGTAAACGACGGCATCGGCCGCATTTTCCAATGTATTGCCGCTGAAAAAGATCCTGCCGGTTTGCAGGCCGAAGCGGGTATCGAGATACTGCCGCAGTTCCGGGCGGGACATTTTGGCCATGGCGGCGGCATCTTTGCGATTGACCAGATACTGCCATTCCGGCGGGTTGTAGCCGGAGATGTGGAACGCCATCATCCAATTCCGGGGGGCCTGTTTTTTGAAGATGAATTTGTTGTTGCGGACAGTCAGACCGGTGGAGAAGTATTCGTACTGGTCCGGCTGCTCGAAATCAATGAAAAGCGGAAAGGCCAGAAACGGTGACGAATCGTAAAGCCCGTTGTCGATGAATTCGCAATTTTCCACGATCACATCACGGACCCGGTCGCGGAACCGCACAAAATCGCCGTAACTGTCGCTCAAACGGCAGTTGCGCAGGGTCAGACCGGTGCAATTGGAAAGGTTGTAAAGGACATGGGCGTGGACATCGTACCCGATGTTGGCAAAGGTGCAGTTTTCCCAGGTGACATTGTGGGAACGCCACGCCCCGCTGGCTCCGTAATAGACACCGCGCATGTCCTTCCAATGACAATTCCGGAGCGTGATATCCCGGGATTCGCGGATCTGCAGGGCATAACCGCACATGCCGCTGCCGGTGAAATACAACTGCTCAAAGACGATGTTCCGGCAATTTTTGCGGACTGTGACAAGATTCTGCAAATTTCTGTTTTTCGGAATGGCATCTTTGCTGTCAGCCGGATCGCGCATGAAGCAACTGGCATTGCCGGCCGCACCGCGGATGGTCAGCGTATGTTCCGGATGGCCGATATCGATCAGATTCAACCGGGTATCCGGTTTGGCCGGATAAGTGGTCACATATTTACCGGCGGCCAGTTCCAGCGTCACCGGCGCGCTCTGAAGTTGTTTCCGGACCGTCTGCCACAGCGAATGATCCCAGAGGCGGGCGGCATTTTGCGGGCTGGAGCCGTCTCCGGAACCACAGGCGGCCGGAGCGGCGTAGAGCCGGATCTCACCGGCGGCGGCGAAGACCGCCGTCAGCGACAACAGCAGAAAAGCAACAAATTTCATACGATTCTCCTGATAAAAAAAGTCCCGGCCGGGCCGGGACTGAAATCAAGCGTTGTCAGCGGGCGAATTTCTGGAACCACGCATCACGCACATTGACATAATCCGGGGTCTGCACATGGCCGAGACCGGGCATGTAATACATCTGCTTGGTCTTGGTGCCGAGCCGGTTGTAGGCCACGAAAACCGAACTGGGCGGGCAGGTGCCGTCGATCAGGCCGCAGGAAACGAGCGTGGGGACCCGGATGAACGTGGCAAAGTTCGCCGCATCGAAATAAGCCATGGTGCGGGCCACATCCTGGGCTTTTTCCGGGCTGGCTTTGGGGAGGGCATGGGGCCATCCTTCCGGACGGACACCGGCGACGCCGAGGTGGTCACACATGGCCGGGACATTGGCAGCGCAGACGGTGATATTTTTGTTGAGACCGGTCATGATCAGGGTCATGGCACCGCCCTGGCTGGAGCCGTGCATGATCATTTCGCGGCCGTTGTATTCCTTCATGGAGGCGACATAGTTGATGGCGCGGTCAACGCCGAGGATGACGCGGCGGAAGAAATAGGTGTCGCGGTCATGCGCGTTTTTGACGGGATAGTAGAAGCGTTTGCCCTGTTCGGCATAGATGGCTCTGGCTTCTTTGGCATCGGTGGGGTTTTCGTATTCGTGGACATTCATCACCAGCGTGATGTAGCCCTTCTGCGCGAAAGACATTTCCGGACCGGGCGAACCGGGACCGGCACCGGGAACGGTGATGGCGGCCGGATATTTGCCGGGTTTGTTCGGGACGGCGAGGAAGCCGTAAACCGGGCCGTTCAGGGAATCGACAACAACTTTGAATGTATTGATGTCTTTGCGCTTGTTGGGGAGCGGGATCAGTTTCACCGGACGGTTGGCGATGGCTTTGCGGCCATCCATCCAGAATTTGACAAAATCTTTCGGAATATCGCTGGCGTAGGCGATTTTTTCCGGGCTGAAAGCCAGACCGCAGGAGATCGGGCTGGGGCGTTTGCTGTCGGCTTTGTTGGTCACTTTGATCTCGCCGGGCTTGAGCGTCAGGCGGGCGATACCGGGCTGATCCATGGTCACGGTGATCTGCGCCGGATTGGTTTTGGCAAGATCAATGCTGCCGGACGCCAGTTGGGCCAGACCGTCGTTGGTGATTTCGTACTGGATGACGCCTTCGGTCAGCGGGGCACCGTTTTCCTGTACAGAAACGGTCACAATGGCTTTTTCACCGGCACGGTAAACCGGGATCTCCCGGTCCGGGGTGACGGCGAACTCTGCTGCTGCGGCGGCCAGACAGGCGAGGGAGCCGAGCATGGCAAGTGTCAGTTTTTTCATGCGTTTTCTCCTTGCATTGGGTTGCAGTTGTAAAGGCTGATACAAAAAACATCGCTTTGCCGGTGTCATCCCGGTCGAACAGTCAATGTTCAAAGGGACGGCACCTGTTAGCAAAGATACTTTACTTTTTATTCCGGCAAAAAGCAACCCGTACAGCAAGATTTTTTTCCGGAAAAATGGCAGTTTTGCGGCCGGACGACTTGTTTTTTCGAGCGGGAGGGGTTATTCTTCCGCCGGAGTCGGGGCATAAGGCTCCGTTTCAAAAAAAACGGGAGGAAAAAATGAAAAAGTGTGCGATCGGGGTGGCAACGGTTCTGCTGTTCGGTTTGACCGGCTGTCTGCCGGGGGGCAGATCCACCGGTGATCTGGCGGTAACGGCCGTTGATCCGGTACGGTATTGCGGTGTGTGGTACGAGATTGCGCGTTTGCCGACCCGCTTTGAACAGGGGTTGATACATGTGACCGCAACCTATGAACAGCAGCCGGACGGCCGGATCAAAGTCATCAACCGCGGTTGGAAAGATGGAGAGTTGCGGGAGATCACCGGCTGGGCGAGAGAAGTGGAGCCGGGCAAAGGGATCGGGGAATGGGAGGTGTCTTTTTTCCGGCCGTTCTACGGCAAATACCGTATTCTCCATCTGGCGGACGACGGTTCTTTGGCAATGGTGACTTCCGGGACCCGGGATTACCTCTGGATCCTGGCCCGTACCCCCGCCGTGCCGGAGGCGCAGTTGGAGCAGGTGCTGGCGATGGCAAAACAGATGGGCTTTGCCGTTGATTTGCTGGAATATCCGCAACAGGATGCCGCAAAAACGCCGCTTTGACGGCAGATGTTTGTAAATGTGCGGGGAAGGGCTATATTACTTTACTGTATGTCGTATTGAAATAGGGGACGGACGGCGTGCTGTATCGTCTTTTCTCTGCAAACAGGAATGTTTTTATGACCAAACCCGCACATGACAAACTGACTTTTATCCGGATCGGCGGTGCCTGGCAGCCGGTCGTGACCGGATTCCATGATTTCCCTGCTCTGCTCAATCTCGATGCCGTCCATTGGGGCATGACAAGTATTGCCGTTGAGCAGCTCCGCACCGACAAAAATTTTCTGCGTTATCTCGACAGCGATGGCGATGGGAAAATCCGGGTGAGCGAGATCCGGGATGCCCTGTCATTCATGATTTCTGTCTTCGCCGACGGTACCGGACTCGATCAGCGGAGCGATGTCCTGCATCTGCCGCATCTCAACCGGGATGATGCCGGTGGGGACAGGATCTTTGCCGCCGGCAAAGCGATCCTGCTTTCGCTCGGCAAGCCGGAGAGCAGTGATATTTCGCTGGCGGAACTGCTGGACGATGTGGCCAGCAAGAGCAGTGCGTCCTGCAATGGCGATGGCGTGATCTCCGCTTCCGGCGTTGATGACCCCGGCTTGGCTTCCCTGATCGAACTGATCATCCGTTATACCGGCGGCACTTCGGATCTTTCGGGTGAAAACGGGGTCGACAGCGCGGCGATCGACCGGATCGAAAAACTTTACGAAGGCTGGTGCAGCTGGGCAAAACAGGATACCTTCAAGCCCGAAAAAGTGAAAATGTTTCAGGCGGCGGAGAAACTGGCCGATGCCCTCGATACCTATTTTCTGAATTCCGAGGCAATGGCGTTTCTGGCTGCCGATCCGGACCGGCTCAAACCCTGCACCATTGCCGCAGATGTCTGTTCGTCGGACGGCGTCAGCGAGGCTCTGACCCGGTTGGTGATCGCCGCCCCGGATGCCGCCGGTGAACTGGATACGGCCGCCCGGGTGAATCCGCTGTATCGGGAGGAGCTGACGGCCCTGTTCGGGATGCCCGCATTTCAGGCGTATTTGAAAGGCGGCAAACTGTCGGCTCCGGCATGGCGCACCCTGCGGACCGATATGAAAAAATATGCCGATTTCATGGCGACCTGTCCGGAAACGGTTTTCTCGGAAGACGATGCCGCCAGAATGGCCAAATCCGCCACCGCTGAACAACTGAAACGTTTGCGGAAACTGGTGGATGCCGATCTGGAAGTCGGCCGGGCGCGTGCCGCCGAGGATATGCTGCTGAAAGCGGTCCTGTATCAGCGTTATCTGCTTGAGTTCCTCAATAACTTCATCAACTTGAGCGAATTGTTCCGGACCGATGGCCATTGTATGCTCCAGAGCGGGACACTGGTGATGGATGCCCGGCGTTTTTCGCTGGTCGTGCCGGTCAGGAATCCGGCGGAACACCGCGCCATTGCCGCCTCCGGCAATATCTGTGTGGCGTATATTGAGATTTCCCGCCGCCAGACGGTGGAAAAATGCCAGTTGGCGGTGGCGATCACCAGCGGCAGTATGCGGAACCTGTTTGTCGGCAAACGGGGGGTGTTTTTCAGTGCGGAAGGCGAAGAATACGATGCCCGGATCGTTCAGTTCCTCGATGCTCCGGTGTCGGTTTCCGATGCCCTGAAAGAACCGTTCTGCAAATTTGCCGGATTTTTCGGGAAACAGATGGACAAATTATTTTCCACCCGTGCCAATGATGCCCAGAAAGCGTTGAGCAACGATCTGTCCGGCGGCAAACTGCCGGTCGCTCCGGCCAACAATTCTTCGCTCAACGGCAGTATGCTGCTGATGGGCGGCGGGGTCGGTCTGGCCGCGCTGGGCAGTTCTCTGGCGTTTATCGTCAAATCGTTGCAAAATGTGTCGGTCTGGAGCGTTATCCTGGTTTTGCTGGGTATCCTGCTGGTCTTCGGCGGTCCCGGTGTAGTGGTGTCGCTGGTCCGGCTTTACCGGCGGAATCTTTCCCGCTTCTTTGAAGCATCCGGCTGCGCTTTGAACCGCAATCTGCGGATGTCGTTTGCTTTGGGCCGGGTCTTTACCTGTGAACCGGGGCGGCCGGCCGGAAGCCATTTGACCGTGCTGCCGCATCTGGAACTGGCCGAGGCAGCCGCCCGGTTCCGGTGGATCGCGCGGCTGATACTGGTTCTGCTGATCGCTGCGGCCATCTGGGCCGGGGTGTGGTTTGTGCGCCGCCCGGCCAAAGCGGAATCCGCTCCGGCTCCGGTCCCGGAAAAGACGGTCGAGGCTCCGGCTCCGGCTCCGACACCGGCCCCGGCGGTCAAGTGACCGGCATGGATTGATCCGGAAAATTCCGCAGAGCCGCCCGGGGGGGATCCCGGCGGGTGGTTTGCCTGAATGTGAGGCTGAACGATGTCTTCCAGAAAATATCAGATGGATATGTGTCACGGACCATTGCTTGGTAAAATGGTCTGGTTCACATTGCCGTTGATTCTGTCGAGCATTCTGCAGATGGCATTTCACGCTATCGATATGATCGTTATCGGTCATTTCGCCCCGCATGAATCGTTGGCGGCAGTCGGCTCTGTCGGTTCGATCAACAGCCTGATGGTCAATGTGTTCAGTGGTTTGAGCGTGGGGACCAATGTGCTGGTTGCCAGATATTTCGGGGCAAACGATCCGAAGCGGATCCGGCATTGTGTCCATACTTCGATGGCACTGGCGTTGTTCGGCGGGATCGGGTTGCTGCTGCTGGGGCAGGTCATTGCCACGCCGCTGTTGCGGTTGGTGGGTACGCCGGACAATGTGATGAGCGAAGCCTCGATCTATTTGCGTATCCTTTTTCTGGCCATACCGTTTCTGCTCTTTTTCAATTTTGGTTATGCCGTGCTGCGGGCCGTCGGTGATACCATGCGCCCCATGTTCTTTTTGATCATTGCCGGGGCGGTGAATGTGGTGTTGAACCTCTTTTTTGTGCTGGTGTGCGGTATGCATGCCAGCGGGGTGGCTCTGGCAACATTGATCTCGCACGCGCTTTCCGCTCTGTTCATCTATTTTGCTCTGGCCCGGAACAATACAGCCATCCGGCTGATCTGGCAGTACATCCGGATCGATTGGCGGCAGTTCCGGGAAATTCTCAAGATCGGTCTGCCGGCAGGGGTGCAAAGTTCCTGTTATTCTGTCTCCAATATGCTGATCCAGGCCTCGATCAATACATTCGGTTCTCTGGCGATCGCCGGCAGTGCGGCCGCCGGTACGATCGAAGGCTTTGTCGGTATCAGTTCCGGCGCATGTCATCAGGCGGCACTGGCATTTACTGCCCAGAATTACGGCGGAAAGCAGTTGAAGCGGATCAAACGCAGTATTTTTCTGGCGGCGGGACTTTCAGCGGCCTGCGCGATGGTCCTGGGATTCACCCTGCTGTTGTTTGATACTGAATTGTTGCAGATCGTCAGCAGTGACCCCGGTGTTATCGAATGGGGATTGCGGCGGATGCTGGTCATGTTTACGACCGCCTGGATGATGTGTGTTATGGATTCGCTTTCCGGCAGTCTGCGCGGACTTGGCTATTCCATGACTTCTACCGTATCCACTTTAGCTGGTGTCTGCGGCTTCCGGATCGTCTGGGTTCTCTTTGTGTTTCCGCTGCACCCCACATTTGAAATGCTTTTCAGTTCCTATCCGGTTTCCTGGATGATGGTTGCCGTATTCAATGCTTCCGCCTTGTGCTATATCTGGAAATACAAAATGATTCCTTTAAGCCGCTCCTGGCGCCCTTGATCGGGGCCGCGTGGCGGCTTCAGAATGTCGCGGCGGCTTCGCTCGCCTTGATCGGGGCTGTGCGACGGGCGAGTGTCGGGCCGAAAATAAAAAGACAGATTGTGCAAATGCTTGTAAAATGGCACTGTTTCATGGAGAATTAAGAATGTTTGATGTAGATCATAGAGAGAAGCAAGGTCCTATCAAAGGACCTCTCGTTTTAATTCAAACAGGCCCTATTGATGAAAAGCAAGGGCCAATCAAATAGCCTGTCATTTTAATTCAAACGAATCATATTTATTTATAAAAAGTGGTTATGAAAATTTTACTGCCATTTGCTGTAATTGTTGTCATTTTTATGAGTTCATGCAATGAATCAAAACATGATACTGCAAAACAAATTATTCATTCTATACAAAACGCGACAAATAAAATGAGACAAACTGGCGAATCGGAATTTGAAATAAAAATACCGGCGAATTCACAATATAAAGTTATTTATTTTTACCCTTATACAAGTTTCGACAACATAAGAGTTGAGAATTCAATCAAAAAGAAGTTGGAGAGGATTGCATTTTCAATGGAGAAGCCATTTTTTGTTGTTGTTGAAGATGACAATTTGTTGGAATATTGTAATGTGGATTTTGCATTAGATCCTTCAGGAGAAATGCCCATGGTGTGGTCTGCGCATCATGGTATCATATGCATCAAAATTCAAAAAAAGCAAGATGGAGCGTATGTCTTATATTAACTTCATTTTTGGGGCACCTTATTTTTAGTTCCTTGAACTACTATGTCCATCGGTTGAGGATATAGCGATCCATTCCCATTCCATTTTATCGACAAAAAATCAGGAGGCTCGGCAGAGTATCGTTTTCAAAAAAATCGCCCCTCCGCTCTGCTTTGCCTCCTGTTCCCCCTCCGCTTATATCAGCGCGTTTATCTGGCCGCGAAAGCGGCGGATAAACGCGCTCATTCAGAAGTTTTTGTAAAGGGAGAGCGCGAGAGGGGAGAAACTTTTTTCAAAAAGTTTTCCCCTCTCGCATCATCTGCAATTACAACACGCCGCAGCCTTTGGTGGACCATTCGGCGCCGAGGGCACCGTATTCAGCCCAGGTGGAGGCATCGGAACCGGTGATGAGAGCCGCGCCGATGATACCGCCGGTGGTGCGGAAGAGGACATCATCGGTGCCGTCGGCGTTGTAGTCGGCGATATCCTGGACTTCAGCGTCGAAGGTGCCGATACCGAAGAAACCGGTGACTGCGCCGTTGCCGCAGAGCCACGCGCCGTAGTAGTTGCCGACTTTGACGAGGACGTCATCGGTGCCGTCAGCGTTGAAGTCGCCCGCGCCGACGATTTCGATACCGCCTTCGGTGCTGCCGAGGTCGCCCCAGGTGATGGAGCCGTCTTTACCGATCAGGTACGCGCCGACGTAGCCGCCATCGGTGTGAGCGATAGCGATATCGGTGGTGCCGTCGCCGTTGAAGTCGCCGAGGGCCTTGACCTGCCATTCGGAACCGACGCCCTTGACTTCCTGGAACGCGCCATTGGCGAGGTAGCCGTCAGCGGTACGGAGCATGAGGTCAGAAACGCCGTCGGCGTTGAAGTCGCCGAGACCGACCTGCATCAGAGCGGATTCGCCGGCGAAGATGGTGGCGAAGTTGGCGATCGCACCGTTTTCATCGGTGACATAGGCACCGATGTATTTGTTGGAGGCACTGTAGATGTAAACATCGCTCATGGCCTTGCCGGCAGCGGTCTTGCCCAGACCGAGGATCTGATAATCGCCGGAGAGGGTGGAGAGATCCTGCCAGACGACCTTCTGGTCATCCATGACTTTCCAGGCACCGGTCGCGCCGAAGTAGGCGTGGTTGGTGTCGGTGATGGTCAGGACGACATCAGTGGTGAACTTGGCTTCGACGACCGGCGGCGGTTCCGGAGCAGCGGTGCCGCCGACGACTTCGAGGAGAAGTTCGCCATCTTCCATGGTCAGGGTGAAGACGCTGCCGTTTTCGCCGCGGATGGTGCCGCTGGTGTTGCTGGAGGAGAGCTGGACGGAGCCTTCGAGACCCTGAACGGTGAAGACGGTGTCCTGGGCTTCAAAACCGGTGGCCAGTTTGTAACTGCCGGACTTGGTGGTGTCGGCTTTGATGCTGACGCCGGAGGAAACGATGTATTCGTTGACGAGGTAGGCTGCGCCTTCGGTAATATCGAAGACGAGGTTCGTCAGCTGATCGTCGAGGTAGTCGGCGATGGTGGTGGTACCGGCACCGATGACCAGTTCAGCGTAGCTGGCGGTACCGCCGTCGAGGACGACGACTTCGCCGGAGAGTTCGACATTGGCGAGGTAAACGGAGACGGTGTCGGCCAGAACATGGTCACGGACACCGTACACGCTGGTACCGACGGAGTTGGTGACTTTGACATAGACGTCGCCGGTTTCGACCACGCTGGAGGTGCCATAACGATGGCCGCCGACCACGCTGCGGCCCAGGACGCAGTCGTCAACGGTGATGTCGACTTTGTTGCTGGTGACGGAGAACGCAAAACCGGCCACGGAACCGAGCGCAGCAACGCCCTCCTGCCCCACACCAGTGATGGTGGAACCGGTAACGTTGATGACGATGTCGCCGTTGACGGTGTGCTGGGAATAGGCGCCGCAGATCCAGTCCAGAGTGGAGTCTTTCACGGTGATGGTTGCGCCGGCCGAAGTGGTGTGGTCGGCAAAACCGCTGCCGGAGAAGTTACCGCAGATGGAACCGCCGGTGATTTCAACGGCGTTGATTTCGACGGTACCGCCGATCTTGGAACGGTTGGTACCGTAAACCATCGTGAGGGTTTCGGAAAGGGTGCATTTTTCCAGGCTGATGGAGATGTTACCGCAGACCGTGCTGCCGAAGTTAGCGCCATAGATGCTGCTGCCGGTGAAGTTGCTGCCGGTGGCCTTCATGGTGACATTGCCGGTGACATAGGCTTCGGCGTTGGCCACTAACATGCCCGCGACGGTGGTGTCGGTCAGGGTCATGGAGATGTTGCCGATCTGGCTGGTGGTACCGTCCGGGCCGGGCTGGTTTCTGTTGTTACCGATACCGCCGCTGATACGGTCGGAGAAGTTACCGCCATTGACGATGATGTTGACATCGCCGAGGGTGGCGTTGTTGGCGATACGGGTGGCGTCGAAACGGGCGGTGGAGCCGGAGTCCTTATCGAAGATGAGAGTGATGCCGCTGAAATCAGAAGTGGCAGCATCCAGTTCCATCGCAGCGGACAGCACGGTGTTGATGTGCAGTTCCGTGGCGATGCCCTGCGCGACATAGGCCTTGGCCGCAGCCTGTGCATCGAGGATGTCGTCGTAGTTGAAAGTCCCGGCGCTGTTTACCAAATAGAAATTCGCCATACCATCAGTTCCTTTTTTTTTGCGGTCGTACCTGCCTCTGACTTATTTTCCGGCAACCACAACCTGTCATGGATTGTTACGGCTGTGCGACCTGCACAACCTTTGCTTACCTAACGATTATACCACGGCAAAGAGAAAAAACAATATCCAAAAAATGTAAATAGAATGGATATTTATATTTTTTTGAAAGCATTTTTCTTTCTTTGAGGTGGCGGCAGAAACGGCAGACGGAAAATGCCGCCGGAAAACGCCTGATTTTATTTATAATGTTTTGAGCGGATGGCGGTTGCAAATGTGCCGCGCCGGATGTATATTCTCCGGATGCGGAAAAAGATGCCCGGAAAACAATAAATCGAGGGGGAACTCCGTTTAACAGGGTGTTGTTTTGAGCGACAGTGCCGCCGGGAGTGGCGGCGGAAATGACAGGGAGCGGGTGACGATGATGAGATCGTGGCAGAAAAGAACAGTTGCGCTGATCGCGACCGGAATGACCGGCGTGTTCGCCGGTGGATGTCTGGATTATCAGGCCCCGGCGGTGCCGGTGCGGGCCGAAAGTTTCAGCGGTGTGTCCGAAGATGAACGGGTCAGATTGCCGGAAGATTTGAGCGAATTGACCCTCGAAGAGGCCCAGCGGATCGCGTTGGCCAACAATCCTGATTTTTTGAGTCAGGGGTTTGCCATCGCCGCCGCCAAAGCGCGCTATTACCAGTGTTACTCCGGGTACGCCCCCACGGTGAATGCCGGAATGTCCGTCAGCCAGAGTTTCCGGCAGATGTATTCGGGGCATCATGTGAACAAGAGCCGTTCCCAGTCGGAAAATTATACGCCGTCGATCTCCGGTCAGTGGCTGATCTTTGACTGTCTGGAACGGGAAATGAACCTGCTCGCCGCCAAATACAAATTGCGGCAGAGCCGGGAATTGGAGGAAGATGCCCGCCGTCTGCTGATGCAGGCTGTGGCTTACGCTTACAACGATATCCTGCTGGCCAAAGCACAACAGCAGATCGCCATTGCCGATATCGAATATTATCAGAAAATGCTCGATGATGCCGAGCGCAAGCAGAAAGCCGGTACCATCAAACCCAGCGATGTGCTGGATTTCCGCATTTCGCTCAAAAACGGTCAGTACGCGTTGCGGGCCAGAGAATATGCCGTACTGACCGGGAAATTCGTGCTGGCGGCATATCTCGGTTTGACCGACGGCACACTGCCCGACCGGATCATATTTCCGGAACTCGCTTTCCCGGAGGAGGAATATCTGCCGGATGTGACCGTTTATCTGGATCAGGCGTTGGCATCCCGGCCCGACCTGCGCGCCTGCCGCGATGCGTTGAAAGCCAGTCAGTACAGTTATTGGGCCACGCTCGGCAGTTTCGGGCCCAGCATCAGTGCCTCTTATCAGTTGACACTGGACAACAGCCACAATGTCCAGCATGTTGCCAATGCCGCCGATTCCCACAGCACCTCCACCAGCGGCGGGTTCTCTTACGGTATTTCGGCCAACTGGAACATTTTCAACGGCTTTTATGACTATTTCGCCACGCAGGCCGCCATGGCCGCGGTGGCCCAGAGCGATTATCAGTTGGCTTCGCAATGGCTGACGGTGGTCAGCGATGTCCGCACCGCATACGCCAATTATCAACTGAATGTGGATCAGGCCAAGGCTTCCCGCGATATTCTGCAACTGACCCGGCGCAACCGGGAACTGGTGGAAAATGAATACAACGCCGGTAAAGCCGAGATCACCCGGCTCAATGAGGCTCAACTCAATCTGATCGCGGCCCAGAACAATCTGGCCATGTCCGTTATCAATATTTCCAACGCCCGGGCCCAGCTCGCCGCCGCCGTGTATGCTTCGGCCGCCAATGTCGATGAACCGGTTCCGGCCGGCCGGTAACGGCAGGTCATTGTCAACCAAAGATGAGGATTTACCAATAATGAAAAAAATCAAAAAATTGTTGAAGATCACCGTGATCGCCGTTGTTATCGCCGCTCTCGGCTGCGGCGGCTGGGTGGTGTACCGTTCCTATCAGGAAGAAGATGCCGTGGTCAGTTTCAAGACCGAGCGCATCAACCGGCAGACGATCATGCGGACCATTTCCGCCACCGGTACGGTCGAGCCGGAAGAACTGGTCAACGTGGGTGCCCAGGTCAGCGGCAAGATCATGAGTTTCGGCAAGGATACCGAAGGCCGTACCATTGATTACGGTTCCAAGATCACCACCGGAATGGTGTTGGCGCAGATCGACGATGTGACCTACAAAGCCGAATTGCAGCAGTGTCTGGCCTCCCGGCAGCAGGCCGAAGCCGCCATCCAGAGTGCCCGGGCCGCCATCCAGCAGGCCGAAGCCAAACAGCAGTTGGCACAGCGGGAATGGGAACGCGCCCAGCAGCTTTTCCCGCTCGGTTCCATGACCAAGAGCGATTACGACAACTATGAATCGGGTATCCGGATCGCCAATGCCGATATTTCGGTGGCCAAAGCCCAGTTGGCACAGGCCGAAGCACAGCTTTCCAGTGCCGAGGCCGCGTTGGTGAAGGCCCGCCGCAATATGGAATATTGTGTGATCACTTCGCCGGTTGACGGGATCGTGATCGACCGGCGCGTCAGCATCGGTCAGACGGTGGTTTCCAGCCAGACGGCTTCGAGCATTTTCCTGGTGGCAACGGATTTCCGGAAAATGCAGGTGTGGGTGTCGGTCAACGAAGCGGATATCGGCAGCATCCACAAAGGTATGCCGGTGGTTTTCTCGGTGGATGCGTTCCCCGGGGTGGAATTCCGGGGCGAAGTTTTCCGGGTGCGGCTCAATGCCACGCTGTCTTCCAATGTTGTTACCTACATCGTGGAGGTCAATACCGATAATGCCGACGGCAAATTGCTGCCGTATCTGACCGCCAATGTCAAATTCGTCCGCGAAAGCCGCGCCGATGTGCTTTCGATCTCCAACGCCGCTTTGCGGTTCCGGCCCGCTCCGGAATGGATCGATCCGGCCTTTGAACGCCCCGAATCCAAAGATGTGGTGTGGGTGCGTACCGATAACAATCTGCTGCGTCCGGTCGCCGTCAAAGCCGGGCTCAACAACGGTCTCCGCGGCGAGATCGTGGAGAGCGAACTCAAAGAGGGCGACGAAGTCGTGACCGGTGCCGCGTATGTGAGCGCGGCCGCATCGGTGGATTCCGGCGAGGCCAAGAATCCGTTTATGCCCAATCTGCCAAAGGCTCCGGCCCGCGGCAGTGCCGGTCAGCGTCAGCGCGCCGAAAAACGGCAGGCAGCCCAGTAAGCCGGAGCGGGATCATGGCGATCATTGAACTGCAGGATATCCGCAAAACCTATTTTCTGGGCGAGATCGATGTGCCGGTGCTCAAAGGTATCACCATGTCGATCCAGGCCGGGGAATATGTGGCTTTGATGGGGGCATCCGGTTCCGGTAAGAGTACCCTGATGAATATTCTCGGCTGTCTGGACCGGCCCACTTCCGGGGATTACGTTTTCGATGGCGAAGAAGTGGGACGGGCATCCGGCGACCGGCGCGCCCTGATCCGCAACCGCAAAATCGGATTCGTTTTCCAGAGTTTCAACCTGCTGCCCCGTACCAGCGCGCTCGAAAATGTCATCATGCCGCTGGGCTATACCGCCACCGGGCTTTCCCACGCAGAATGCCGCCGCCGCGGTCTGGCCGCGCTGGAACAGGTGGGGCTTTCGGAGCGGGCGCATCATCACCCCTCGCAATTGTCGGGCGGTCAGCAGCAGCGGGTGGCCATTGCCCGGGCGTTGATCAACCGGCCGCCGGTGCTGTTCGCCGACGAACCGACCGGGAACCTCGATACCAAAACCAGTCTTGAGGTCATGCAGATGTTCAGCGAACTCAATGCCCAGGGGATCACCGTGATCCTGGTGACGCATTCCGCGGAAATCGCCGAGTATGCCAAGCGGACCATTTTTCTGAAAGACGGTCTGATCGTGGATGACCGCCTCAACAAAGGAGGTGCCGCATGAGTTTCTTTGCCACTTTGATGATGTCGCTCAAGTCGCTGCGCCGCAATCCCACCCGCACCATGCTGACGGCTCTGGGGATCGTGATCGGGATCGCTTCGGTCATTACGATGATGGAGATCGGGCGCGGATCGTCGCAGGCCATTCAGGCAACCATCGCCAAAATGGGGGCCAATACCGCTATGGTCATGCCCGGCGGAATGCGGTTCGGCGGGGTTAGCCGCGGTGCCGGTGCCGCCGTGTCGCTGGTGCCGGCCGATGCCGAGGCCATCGGGGAACAGTGTCCTTCGGTGGCGATCTATTCGCCGGTGGTCCGCGGCAGCGGGGTGCAGGTGATTTTCGGTAATACCAACTGGGTCCCCGCGTACATGTACGGCGTGGCTCCGGCTTATTTGAGCATCCGTAACTGGCAGATCGGTTCCGGCCGGGCATTCACCGACCGCGAGGTGGATGCCAATGCCCGGGTCTGTCTGGTCGGTACCACGATCGTCAAGGAATTGTTCAACGGCGTCGATCCGGTGGGACTGGAATTGCGTATCGGGTCGGTCACATTCACCATTGTCGGGGTCCTGAAAAGCAAGGGGGCCAACATGATGGGGATGGACGAAGACGATGTCGTGCTGACCCCGTGGACCACCATGCGGATGCGCGTGACCGGTCTGACGACCGGAAGTGCCACCAATACATCCAGTACGATCTCCAGCAATCCTGGTGAATTGTTCGCTGTCAGCGGGCTGTCTCTGTATCCGGAGCAGGAGGCGTCGTTGACCCGGGATAAACTGTTTTACAACAAATTCACCCGGCTCAATCAGATCGTTTTTGCCGCGGTTTCCACCGACAAAGTGAATCAGGCGATCGCGGAAGTCACCCAGTTGCTCCGCCGCCGTCACCGGCTTACCATTGAACAGGATGACGATTTCCGGATCCACAATTCCTCCGACTTTATGAGCATGATGACCTCGACCTCCGTGCTGATGACCAATCTGCTGCTGGGCGTGGCCCTGATTTCGCTGGTGGTCGGCGGTGTCGGTATCATGAATATCATGCTGGTTTCGGTGACGGAACGGACCCGGGAGATCGGGTTGCGGATGGCCGTCGGGGCCCGTTCCCGCGACATCCTCAAGCAATTCATGGTCGAGGCTGTCGTGTTGTGTCTGGTCGGCGGTATCGTCGGGATCATGGTCGGCCACGGGGCATCGCTGCTGGTCAACCATTATCTCAACTGGCCCATCGCATCCAGTCCGGAAGCGGTCGTTGCGGCGGTGGTTGTTTCCGCTTCGGTCGGTATCGTTTTCGGGTTTTATCCGGCGTGGAAAGCCTCCAAGCTTGACCCGATCGAAGCGTTGCGTTACGAATGATCCGGCGGCTCCTGCGGCAGTCGCAGGAGCAGGATCAGCCAACCGGCGTAACAGATGGTCTGCAGGCCGATGAAAAGCGGTCCCAGACCATCCGGTGCCAAGAACCGTCCGGACAGAACAAAGATATGCCAGACGGCGTGAAAAAAGCCGGTCGAAAAGAGGGCGGCCGCCGCAATGGCCAGATTGCGCTGCTGTCGGGACTCCGCCCGGAAAATGCCGGTCAGATACCACACCAGCGGCAGCAGCAGCAGACATTGGTCGATCGTCTGGGAATAATTCCAGAGCGGTACCACGGCCGCCGCCGGAACGAGTTTCAGCAGCCAGTCGCGGTGATGCCGCAGTTGCCGGGAGACCAGTATCAGCACCCCGAGTGCAATGACTGCATCCGCCGCCAGCAGCCACGATGCCGGCAACACGCGGGCGAAGACCGAAAACAAGCCGCCGGTGTAGGGAGAAACAAAGGACGGATCGCCGGAGTGAAGCAATTGCCAGGTAAGTGTCCACGGCATTTTACCGGTAAACCAGGCCGGGATGCAGGATGCCGCCGCACAAAGCCCGCCGCCCACGGCCAGCGTGCGGTATTTCCGCGCCATGAGAAGCGGGATCAGGAAAACCGCGCCGATCTGGATCTTCAGCATCAGGATCGCCAGCATGAAGCCCGCCGCCAGATCGTGTTTGCGGTTGAGCAGCATGGCCAGTGCCAGTGCCGCCGTCGTTGCCGCAATACTGAAATTTCCCACCGATAAAGTGCGGAACAGCGGAAACAGATCCAACAGCAATGCCGCCGCCGTCAGCAGGATCGCCCGATCCGGATCGTCCGTCCGCTCCCGGATGGTCAGCCAAATCAAACCGGCCAGCAACAGCAATCCCGCGGCATTGACCGCCAGCATCAGCCGTGCCGCCGTGATTTCGCCGGACAGCCACGCCGCCGGAAAACAGAAGCCATAGGTCCACGGGGCATAATTGTGGATGGCCTGATTTCCCGGCTGGGGATCAAGCAGCGATACACAGCCGGGGACCTGTATCCGGTGCGTAAAGACATCAAAAGGATCGATGCCGCGCTGCAACAGCCGGAGTTCCCGCCAGCGGAGCAGCCAGTCTCCCGCATCGAATGGATTACGCGGAGCCAACAGCCAGCCGCCGGCGGCAATGGCCGCCAACAGCAGCAGGGTGGCGGCCCGGTACCGGCATTTGCGGGAAACGGTCATGCGGTCAGTTTTGGCCGAGTTCCTGGGAGCGGCGCGCCGCCTGCCGGACGGCATCCATCACCGCCGCGTGGAAACCGTGCCGGTGCAACGCTTCCATGCCGCGGATCGTGGTCCCCGCCGGACTGCACACCTGATCGCAGAGAACGCCCGGATGCTGTTGGGTCTTCAACACCATTTCCGCCGCGCCGAAAACGGTCCCGGCCGCCAATTCCAACGCCAGCATCCGCGGCAGACCTTCGGCCACACCGCCATCGGCGAGGGCCTGGATGAATTCAAAGACAAAAGCCGGTCCGGAACCGGAAAGCCCGGTGACGGCATCGAGGTGTCTTTCATCCAGTTCGGCGTAGTTGCCGACCGCGCTGAAGATGCTCCGGACCAGTTCTTTTTCGGCCGACAGCACATCCTGGGTCATGGCCGCCACCGCACAGCCGTTGCCGACCAGCGCGGGGGTGTTGGGCATGACCCGGACGATCCGGGGACTGTCGGTCATGTCGTACAATTTTTCCAGCGAGATCCCGGCGGCGATGGAGATGATGAGTTTCGACTCCAGAATGCTTTTCAGACCGTTCAGGGCATCGGCCAGATATTGCGGCTTGACCGCCAGCAGTACCGCTTCGGCATTGCTCAATTCATCTTCGTTGATTTCGCCGCTCCCGCAACGGATGCCGGTAGCTGCCGTGAAAGCATTGGCGGCCGCCGGATTGATGTCGAATGCCTGCAATTCGTCGGCGGTGAAAGTTCCCGAACCGACCAACCCGCCGGCAATGGCCGTTGCCATTTTTCCGGCACCGATAAAGAAAATTCTGCTCATATCAGTCCTTTGATGATTAAGTGGCCCAACAGCAGGGTGCCGACGGCATACAAATACCAGGAAAAGAATGCCAGACGGCCCCGTTTCAAAAGTTTCAACAGCAATGCCAGAGAGACATAGCCCACCACGGCAGAGATCGCAAAACCGCCGGCCAGCACCGGTAACGGCAGGGCCGGTTCAGCGGCGTCTTTGATCATATCCAGCAGGTGCAGGAATGCCGCCCCGCCGATGGCGGGAATGGCCAGCAGAAAGGAGAATTCCGCCGCCGCCGCCGGACGGAGTTTGAGAAAAAGCCCGGATGCGATGGTCGAACCGGAACGGGAGATGCCCGGCAGAATGGCGACCGCCTGGGCACAGCCGATCAACAGGGCTTCTCTGAACGACATCTGCGGCAGATCGGTGCCGGAGTCCGGCGGCAGTTTCCGGGTTTGGCGTTCCGAAAACAGCAGCACCGTAGCGGTCGTCAGAAAACCGGCCGCGATGATCCAGAGATTGCTGGCGACCATTTCATCAAGCCCCAGTTTTTTGAGGGCGATCCCC
Source organism: Lentisphaeria bacterium (assembly GCA_017414565.1). Classification (GTDB taxonomy): domain Bacteria; phylum Verrucomicrobiota; class Lentisphaeria; order Victivallales; family Victivallaceae; genus RGIG1931. The sequence continues at coordinate 32,291 of JAFQLP010000116.1, forward strand.
ACGATCCCCGCCGGGATCGAACCCACCACGATCTTGAGGGCCAGCGGCCACCGGTCCCGCCGGAAAAAGGTCAGCAGTTCCCGGAAATAGAAAACCACGATCGCCGCCAGCGTTCCCGCGTGCAGGACGATCTCCAGCGACAGATTGGTTTCCGGATCAAATCCGAAGAGCGAGCCCAGCAGAGCCAGATGCCCCGATGAACTGATCGGCAGAAATTCGGCAATGCCCTGGACGATTGCCATGAATGCGATAAAAAGATTTTCCATAAAAACAGTATCCGATAAGAAATCATTTGTCTGATTTTAAAATCTGTTCGGGACACAGCATCACCCCGATGATCGGCAGCCGGAGCCGCCGGTCTGCCTGGATCGTTGCCGCACTGCCGTTGTCGCCGATCCGGAAAAGCCGCCACACCCCGCCGACCCGTTCCCGGATGCGGAATCCGCCGGTGCGGAGATGCACCAGTTCCATTTCCCGGTAGCCCGCCGGTCGGCTGGCGACGGCTGTCAGCTGGACCCGGCCATAAAAATGGATGCCGAATTCGCGCCCCGAACCTTCGACGAAGAAACATTCCGGCGGGTAGTCCTGCCACACCGGTTCGATGGCTGTTGCGTGACGGGAAGCAAAAGACAACAGGTTTTCGTTGCCGTCCCAGGCCGTCAGTTTGGTGGCCGGAAATACCGGGATCCGCCGCGGTTCCATCCGGTACTGCGCGGCCGGTTCGGCCAACAAATCCGCAACGGACGGCGTACCGGCGATATCGGGGCCGGGGGCCGCCGGTTGATGATGATCCCCGGAACGGATGGTGTTGAGCAAGCGGAGCAAATCCTCCTGTTCTGCCGCCGGTATCTGCAGCAGTTCGCAGGTCTGCAGCAGAAAACTGCGCCGGAAACTGCGCCGCCCGGACAGCATCTGGGAAACGGCAGCAGGAGAAATATTCAGGGTTTTGGCCAGTTCACATTGCGGTATCCGGAGTTGCTGCATCCGGGCGCGGAGAATGCCTCCCAGCCTGATTTTTGGCGGCGTGGCGGTCATGGCTGTTCCTGACGGTTGGTTGGTTTGCTCATATTCTGTCTGACTGTCAAAAAATTACACATCATCATTATAATATATCATAGACAGCAGGTTCTGTCAATCGGAAAAACACCCCGCGCCGGATTTGATTTTCCCCCCGGATGCGGTATTGTATGTCCCGGAGCATCGTTTTGAGGGGGAGAAAGAGGTATCATGATAAAACCACTGAAAACCGCTGATCTGATCATTGCTGCCGGTACGGATGCCGCTGATCTCCGGTATGTTTCCGGATTTGCCGCACCGGATTCGTTTTTATGGTTCCGTTGCGGCGGAGAATGCGCCATTGTGGTATCGCAGTTGGAATACAGCCGGGCTCTGGCTTCGGTCAAACCGGGGGTGAACGTGCTGTTGTTGGAAAATCTCGGCGCACGGAGTTGGGTGGATGCCGCATTGACGATCGCCCGCAGCCGCGGGATCGGGACATTCCGCGTACCGGCCGATTTTCCGTTGGCTCTGGCCGAGCGGCTCCGGGGCGGATGCGTGGGAGTGGTGGCGCAGATGGGAACATTTTGCCCGGAACGCCAATTCAAAAGCCAGACCGAAAAAGATGCGATCATCCGGGCTTTGCGGGTGACCGAGCAGGGGATGCGCCGGGCCGTTGAGGTCATCGGTGCCGCCAGCGTGGGAAATGACGGGGTACTCCGTTATGATGGTGAAATTTTGACCTCGGAACGGCTCCGGTTTGAAATCGATTCCCGGCTGCTCCGGTTGGGTGCGGTGGCGGTGGATACCATTGCCGCGGCCGGGGTGCAGAGTGCCGCGCCGCATCAGGTCGGCAGCGGTCCGATCCGGGCCGGGGTGCCGATCGTGATCGATATTTTCCCCCGGATGAACGATTCCGGCTATTGGGGCGATCTGACCCGGACCGTGGCCAAGCAGGAAATGGCTCCGGTGGTGGCGGCGGCGTATGATGCCGTCAAGCGCGCCCGCGATCTGACCGAGCCGATGATGGTGCCGGGGGCGATCCCGGCGGATATCCATTGCCGCGCCCAGCAGATCCTGACCGAAGCGGGATTCCCCACCGGCCGGGATCAGAATGGGGCATACGGATTTTTTCATTCGTTGGGACATGGGGTCGGTTTGGAGATCCACGAAGATCCGCGGATCAGTCCCGGCAACCGTCAACCGCTCCGGGGCGGCGAAGTCATTACCGACGAACCGGGGGTGTATTACCCCGCGTGGGGCGGTGTCCGGCTGGAAAATATGATCTATGTCGGTCAGAACGGCGCGGAACGCCTGACCGTGATCGAAGACGATCCCGTGATCCCATGACATCGACCAGGGCATTTGGCGGTTGGCCGGGGCCGATGGAGGGCGTGATGACACCGGCCATGGTGCGTTCCGCCGGAGAACTCGGTTTGGTCAGTCGCTGGCTGACGCCATTTTTCCGTCTGTCGGAGGGGATGCCGCGGGAACGGATCCTGCGGCAATTCTATGAACCGTTTGGCGCGGCCGGGGTCCCGGTCAGCGTGCAGTTGATGGGGCGTGATGCCGGCTTGCTGGCGGCGGCCGGAGAACGGTTTCTGGCAATGGGGGCGGCCGGACTGGATCTTAATTTCGGTTGTCCCAGCCGTCAGGTCACATCCGGCGGATGCGGCGGCGGCGCGCTTCGCGATCCGGCGGCGATGCGGCGGTTGGTGCGGCAGTTGCGGGCCGCGCTGCCCGACGCGACATTGAGTGCCAAGATCCGTTCCGGCTGGTGCGATGCGGCGGAATTGCCGGGGATCGTGGAGGCACTGACCGGGGACGGGGCATTGGACCTGCTGTTTTTTCATTACCGTACCGTGGCCGAAGGATACCGGAGCGGGATAGCGGACCGGGAGGAACGGTTCGCGCGGCTGTTGGCGTTGACCGGCGGGCGTTGCCGGGTGGTGTTGAACGGCGATCTGACGGAGCATGAAATGCGGCAGTGGCGGGAATGTCCCGGTGTGGCCGGTGTCATGGCGGCCCGGGGGTGGTTGCGGGACCCCGGGATTTTCCGGCGGCTGGAGGGGTTGCCGGCAGAACC
>JAFQLP010000117.1 GCA_017414565.1 Lentisphaeria bacterium
AAATGATCAACGGTGTCCGCGCCTCGTCAATCAGAATGCTGTCCACTTCGTCGATGATGGCAAAATAATGATCGCGCTGCACCAACTGTTCAGCCTCTGTCGCCATGCCCATATCGCGCAGATAATCAAACCCGAATTCGCTGTTGGTACCGTAGGTGATATCACAGGCATATTCTTCGCGGCGTTCCCGGGGGCGCATCTGATTCTGCAAACACCCGACGGTCAGACCGAGATAGCGGTAAATGTAGCCCATCCATTCGGAGTCGCGCCGTGCCAGATAATCGTTGACCGTCACCAACTGGCAGTTGCGCCCGGTCAGTGCGTTCAGGTAAAGCGGCATGGTGGCGACCAGCGTCTTGCCTTCGCCGGTGGCCATTTCCGCGATATTACCCCGGTGCAGCGCGATCCCCCCCATCAACTGCACGTCAAAGGGAATCATGTTCCACACCAACTTCACACCGCAGACTTCGACCTCCTGCCCGACCAGCCGCCGGCAGACATTCTTGACCACCGCAAAAGCTTCGCACAAAAGATCGTCAAGCGTTTCCCCCGCCGCCAAACGCGCCTTGAATTCCGCGGTCTTTCCGCGGATCTCCTCCTCTGAAAGACTCTGATAGGATTCTTCAAGTTCGTTGATACGGACGATCAGCGGTCTCATCCGGCGCAATTCCCGCTGGGACTGCGTACCGAAGATCCGTTTCAAAATGCCAACGATCATAAATCAACACCTCCGTTCACAACGCAAAAGGACACCCGGGCATCCGGATGTCCGATACAGCAATATCCTGCGGTACCGCCGCAGTTATCCTGCCGTCAGTTTTTATTTTGAACCGGGACGGTCCACCGGCACGCCCGCCTTGCAAAGCGCACATTCCGCCGGGTCCCAGGTCGGCAAAGTCAATTTGAGCGCACTGAAAAACGGCACATCAAAAGCCGCATTGCCGCCGGAACGGTCAACCACGACCGCCACCCCGACAACTTCGCCGCCCTTGGCGCGCACCAGATCGATCGTCTGCTGCACCCGGCCGCCTTTGGTGACCACATCTTCCGCGACCAGCACTTTTTCGCCGGGACGGATCGAAAAACCGCGCTTCAGGATCAGTTCTCCGTCTTCTTTATCGGCAAAGATCGCCCGGCACCCCAGAGCCCGCGCCACTTCCTGACCGACGATCAGCCCGCCGACCGCCGGCGAAATCACGCTTTCGATCTGCATACCGGCAAATTTACCGGCCAGAAAACGGCAGACCTGTTCGGCCTTGTCCGGATATTGCAGCAACAGGGCCGCCTGAAAAAAATGATCGCTGTGCATCCCGCTGCGCAACTGGAAATGTCCGGTCAGCAACGCACCCGAATCACGACAAATCTGTTCCACATCTTTTTCGTTCATCATCAACTCCTTAACGGAATGTTTCCGGCGACGAAGGCTCAACCCGCAAATGGAAATCGACACTCCGGCCGCCATAGTTCAAAGTTATCAGGGTATTCAACCGCGTCAGCAGCAGGGCGTACGGTACCCGGACGGAGCCGCCGGCAACATTGACCGACACATAGCAATCGCCCAGGATGTCTTCCGCCTCGCGGATGCTGTCGATCAAATGCAGCAGGCGGTTCAATTTTTCCTTCAGAGCCGCATCCAATTCATAGGGGCGGTGGCATTTGGGGCAGACCGCCTGAAATGTCCGGCTGTTCATATCCGCCAGCCGGAAACTCACCGATCCGTCGCACCCCTCCTCGAAACAACCGAAATCGATTTTCGCCTTGTCGGCCAGATCCCCCGGAACCGTATTCATGGCACCCATCTTACTCCGCCGACTCCTGCAATGCCTTGAGGATCGCCGCTTCAGTCGGCGTATCAGCGGTCAGTTTCGCCAGCAGATCGGGGTTCCGCAGACGGCGGGAAACACTGCCGAGCAACTGCAAATAGGCTTCCGGATTTTCGTCCGGGGCCACAATGAAGACCACCACCCGCACCGGCTGCGAATCCTGACTCTGATAATCGGAAATCGGGTTTTCCGTCACACCGATGATCACCACCGGCTGCGGGATATCGTTGACCCGGATATGCGGCAAAGCCAGACCATTACCGACACCGGTGGTCATCATCTGTTCCCGTTTCCAGGTCATGCGGTAAATCACATCGCGGTTCAAACGGGTCAGTTCCGCCGCCCGGTCGATCAGTTCATCCATGATCTCCAGTTTGGTGCTGCCGCGAAGAACCATCACCGATTCGTCATTGAGAAAACCAACAAAATCGTAATTCATATTTCACAATCTCCTTGTTTTATACGGTAGCCGGATACGCTTTTTTCATATTATAACGCACTCCGGCTGTTTTTCCAGTATGAAAGATACTTTCTTTACGCTTTTCCCCGGTTCAAAGCGAACTTCCGGCCTTGCGGACCGCCACCCGGCACAGCACATCGTTGACCGGCAGGGCCACGGCATCGCTGCCGGCAGCGGCGAACACCAGATTTTCCGTCAGGGTTTCCCGGCAGATGTAATCGCGGTAATCCGCCAGCACCGCCGCGGTCGCCTCATCGGTCTCGCAGGTCACATCGATCCGGTCGGCGACCTCGAAATCCAGTTCTTTCCGCAATCCCTGCAGTTTGCTGATGAATTCCCGGGCCAGCCCTTCCGCTTCCAGTTCCGGCGTCAGCGCGGTTTCCAGCGCAATGGTCACGCCGTCACCGGTGGCAACTGCCATATTGGCTTTTTCCTCGCGCTGGATCACCAGATCATCGACCGTGATCTCGGTGGTCGTCCCATCCGGCAATGTCAGCGGATACGAAGCACCTTTCTGCATGGCCCCGATCGTAGCCGAATCCAGTTCAGCGATCAACGCCGCCGCCGCTTTCATCTGCTTGCCCAGACGGCTGCCCAGGGCCTTGAAATTCGCTTTGGCACTGCGGTTGACCAACGTCCCTTCGTCGGCACAGATATCGACCGACTTCACATTCAGTTCGTCGCCGATGATCGAGGTCGTATCGGCCAGCAATTTTTCGGCCGCCGCATCGGGTGCGACCACAATGGCCCGCGCCAACGGCTGACGCACCTTCAAATTGTGCTGGGTACGCAGATAACGGCCGAGCGAAACCGCGCTCATGGTCAATTCCATCTGCCGTTCCAGATCCCGGTCGCGGCAATCATCCGGCACGGGATAATCGCACATGTGCACCGATTCGGGCATATCGTCGCGCCGGAGAGTCCGGTAGATCGCCTCCGTGGCAAACGGAATAAAGGGGGCCGCGGCCTTGGCAAATGTTACCAATACATAATAAAGCGTGGCATAGGCCTGCTGTTTGTCGCCGTCGTCATCGCTCTTCCAGAACCGGCGGCGGCTGCGGCGGATGTACCAGTTGGTCAGATCATCCACAAACCGGGAGAAACGGTTGGCTGCTTTCTGCAGGTTGTACTGATCCATTTCGCCGCGGATCTCTTCGACCATCTGCGACAGCGAAGACAGGATCCAGCGGTCGAGCACATTTTCCAATCCGGCCGGAGCCTTGTCGTCTTTCGGCTCCCAGCGGTCGATATTGGCATAGGTAACAAAGAAACTCAACGCGTTCCACATCGGGATCATCACGCTGCGGAGGATCTCACGCACCCCGGCTTCGGAGAATTTGAGGTCTTCCGCCCGGACCACCTGCGAACCGAGCATGAAAAGCCGCACGGCATCGGCACCGCACCGGCCGATCACATCCAGCGGGTCCGGATAATTCTTTTTGCGTTTGGACATCTTCTGGCCGTCTTCGGCCAGCACCAACCCGTTCACCACCACATTGCGATACGGCGGTTTGTCGAACAGCGCGGCCCCCAGCACCACCAGCGTGTAGAACCAGCCGCGGGTCTGATCCAGCCCTTCCGCAATGAAGTCGGCCGGAAAATTGGCCTCGAACTGGGCTTTATTTTCAAAGGGATAATGCTTCTGGGCGTAGGGCATCGAACCGGATTCAAACCAGCAGTCCAACACCTCCGGCACCCGGTGCAGCGGCGATTTGCCGGTGGGCGACGGGATCGTCAGTTTATCCACAAAATGCTTGTGCAGATCCGGCACTTTCTGACCGCAGAGCTGTTCCAGTTCCGCCACCGAACCCACACAAATGCGTTCCCCTTCGTCGTTCATCCACACCGGCAGCGGGGTCCCCCAGTAACGGTTGCGGCCGATGTTCCAGTCGCGGGCATTGGCCAGCCATTTGCCGAAACGGCCGTCTTTGATGTGGCCCGGAGTCCAGTTGATCCCGGCATTGGCGTTCAGCATCTTTTCCTTGACGGCATCGATCCGGACGAACCAGGTCGGGAATGCCCGGTAGATCAGCGGACTGTCGCACCGCCAGCAATGCGGATAACTGTGGCTGATCTGACCGCGGTGGACCAGTTTGCCCTCATCTTTCAGGCGCGCCATGATGTCTTTGTCGCACTCTTTGACGTAACGCCCGGCATAATCCGGCACTTCGGCGGTAAAGCAGCATTCTTTGTCGATGGGGCAGACTTCCGGAATGCCGTACGCTTTGCAGGCGGCATTGTCGTCTTCGCCGAATCCGGGAGCGATGTGAACGATACCGACACCGTCTTCGGTGCTGACATATTCGGCACAGATCACCCGGAAGGCCCCCTGTTCCGCCAGCGCGCTGAAGTACGGGAACAGCGGCTCATAACGGCGGCCTTCGAGGTCGCGCCCGGTACCGCGCCAGACGATTTCCGGCGCATCTTTGTAATACGCTCCGACCCGGGCGGCGGCCATGTAGTAAGATTCGTCCCCGTCCTTGATCTTGACATATTCGACCCCGGGACCGGCGGCAAGCGCGAGGTTGGAGGGCAATGTCCACGGCGTTGTCGTCCACGCCAGGAACCAGGTATTTTCCTCATCCGTCACACGGAACCGCACCGTGATCGCCGGATCGACCACTTCCTGATATCCCTGATTCGCTTCAAAGTTGGAAAGCGGCGTGGCGCAACGGGGGCAATACGGCAAAATCTTGTAACCGTCGTAGATCAGGCCTTTGTCCCACAGCGTGCGGAACACCCACCAGATGGATTCCATGTAATCGCGGTCCATGGTCCGGTAGCCGTGTTTGAAATCGACCCAGCGGCCCATCCGGGTGACGATGCTCTCCCATTCTTCGGTATAACGGAGCACGATCGAGCGGCAGGCTTCATTGAAACGGTCGATACCGTATTCTTCGATATCGCGTTTGCTCTGCAGATTGAGTTGTTTTTCCATTTCGTTTTCGACCGGCAGTCCGTGGCAGTCCCAACCGAAAGTCCGCGGCACATACCGGCCGCGCATGGTCTGGTAACGCGGCACCACGTCTTTGATCGTACCGGCGAGCAAATGCCCGTAATGGGGCAGACCGGTGGCAAACGGCGGGCCGTCGTAGAAAATAAATTCATCGCCGCCCTTGCGCTGTTCCACAGAACGGCTGAAGATGTCCTGTTCCCGCCAGAAAGCGAGAATCTCTTTTTCCATTTCAGGAAAATTGATCTGATTGTTGACCGACTTGAACATGATTTACACTCTCAAAACATCGTGATTGGTAAAAACAATGGCTTTCACATCATTCATAACTCGATACGCCGGCGATATTTTCGTAGCGTATCCGGACGGCTTTGCCGGTGACAGACACCACACAAAGCATAAAGGCATCGTTCAGCGAACGCACCTCATCGATCATCACCTCGGAGCCGTCCCGCATCGACAGCAGGAACGGCCCGCGCCGCACCCCGTTTTCATCGGCGGGCTGGGCAAAAAGCAATTCGTAGATGGGGCGTCCGGCCTCGGCGATCTCGGCGGCGACCCGGGCGGCTTCCGCTTCGGCCGCGGCCTGCCGGGCGGCTTCATCCGCCTCCTGCTGACGGCGTGCCGCCTCCTGGGCATCGAATTCCTCACGGCTCATCCCGGCCCGGGCGGCGATGCGTTCAAAGCGTTCCTGATCGCGCTGATTGCGCAATTCGGACATCCGTTCACCGAGTTCATTGCGCCGTTCCTCCTCCATGGCTTCTTCCTGGAGTTTCTGCAATTCCTCGGCGGTCTCCATGTTGGTCTGGATGGATTTGGCCAGATGGATCGGATACCAGTACGGCAACGCCAGACCGAGCAGGAAATGCCGCCAGACCGGATGATGGAACATTTCGGCGACGGTGGCGGCAAAACAGCCGCTGCCGATCCACAATGCCAGCAGCCAATAGATCAGGATCATCCAGAAAACCGAAGGTCCGTAATTCCAGATCACCGAAAAACCATTGCAGAAACCGGAGATCATCCCGGCAATCGCATCGAACAGAGCATTCATAAAACAAAACCCCTTTTGGCAAGAATAAAGTCAAATTTTTTATAATATAATATACATTGCGTTTTTTTCGAGTGATTTCTTGCAAAAATACGATTTCTGTTGTATTTTTCCGGTATGAAAACGCATCCGGAAATCATTTTGGTGCTCGACCGGCTCCGCAGTGCCCACAATACCGGCAATATTTTCCGTATTGCCGAAGCGATCGGAGCCAGAGAGATCATTGCCTGCGGGTACACCC
>JAFQLP010000007.1 GCA_017414565.1 Lentisphaeria bacterium
ACAGCACTATGTTGTGGGGACATCCGATGGCCGCGGCATGTACGGTTTTTGCGCTGTATCATCTGGCGGACCGGCGGGAACGCGCGGCATACCATTGCGGATTCTGGGCCGGTTGTGCGGTATTGACGGATTACATCTGTGCCGTCTTCCTGCCGGTATTTCCGCTGATCCTGTACCACCGCCGCGACCGCCGCGGCATCATCCGGTGGATGGCCGGAGGCCTGTTGCCGGCACTGGTATTCGGCGGCTATCACTGGTGGTGTTTCGGCACACCGTTCACGCTGGCGACATTGTGCAACAATCCGGTATTTCTTGATCCCGGTGCGGCGGCCGGGGTCGGCGTGGCTCTGTCCCCGGCGGTATGGATCAAACTCCTGTTCAGCACCCGATTCGGCTGGTTGATCCAGATACCGGTCATGCTGTGCGGCCTGCTGTTGTTGGACCGCCGTCAACGCCCCCTGCTCCCCGGTATCTGGATCGCGTCCTGCGTCTGGAGTCTGGTGGCGGCGTGCGGCATCAATGCTTCATTCAACGGCTGGCACGGCGGGGCCACCGCCTGCGCCCGTTACCTGATCCCCACGGTCCCGTTCTGGATGCTGCTGCTGGCGGCAGTTCCGCTCCGGAGCGCGGCCCGGCGGCTTTTTTTCGGGATCACGCTGGGGATCTCGGTGGTCAACATGGCGGCGATCACCATGACCATGCCGCTGTTTTTCCATTTTTACGATCCGGATTATCTGCTGCAACCGCCGCTGATGCAAAAAAGCTGGGCCTACCATCCGCTCCGCGCCGCGGGATTGCCGCCGCTGGCTTCGTGGCTGTTGTTGTGGCTGCTGCTGTTGCCGCTGCTTTACCGGATGGCGGGGATCCTCCGGCTGACGGTCCGGCTCCGCCGGTTCCAATGGCGTCATCTGCGGCCGGGATTGTGGCTGTTTGCGATACCGGTCGCCGGGTGTCTGGCGTGGCACGCCGCCTGGGACCGGGCCACCGCCGACATGACCCTGCTGGCACTGGCGGCTGACCGGGCCGATATCCTGCCGCCGCCGACCCATTTTCTGCCGTGGCTGGCCGGTCTGTTATCCCACGATCCGGTGATCCAGTTGACCTGGATGGGCCTGCTGACGACGGCCGTCATGGTGTGGGGATTGACCCGGCTGGCGCGGATTGCCGGATTGCCGTGGCTGCCGCTGACGGCATGCGCCATGCTGCCGTATTTTTTCTCCTTTACCGGAGCCGGACCGGGCATGATATGCGGTATCGTCCTGCTGATACTGACCGTGCTGCTGTCCCGGCGTACCGCCCCGCTGCCGGTACTGTGGCGGCGGTTGACTGCGGCGGGCGTGATCGTCTTTGCCGGATGCTGTCTGTATCCGGCACTGCCGCTGCATCGCACGCCGCCCCTCGGGGATCAATACCGGCTGGCGCGCGAAACAGCCATGCTCCGGCAGCATTACCCGGTACACAACCGGATCGGCTTTTATCAGGAACACCCGGCGGCCTATGACGCGCTCTGCGAATTGGCGATCCACAACCGGGATGCGATCCGCTACCGGTTGCCGCCGTCATCATCCGGGGTCATCGTCCTGCAGCCCGATCCGACCGGCCGCCCGGGTTATTCACTGGAACTGACACCGCCTACAGAACGATAAACAACCCGAGATTGCGCCGCCAGCCGTTTTTCCGGGCACCGCTCTGCCAGAGCCGCATCCGCCGTCCCCAGAAACCGGCCGCCGGAATCGTGGCCAGCAGTTGCAGCCGCCGGTTTTCCTCCGGCGACAATCCGGCACCGAACCGTTCCCGGAAAACCGCCGCCTGACGGCAATAATCGAAGATCCGCCGCTGTAATTCCGCACGGGTGAAAATGGCGCGGCGGCAGAGATGCGGCAATGAAAAACAGGGCATCCCAAAAAGATTGTGCCGATGCTGCCGGTAATACAGCGTGGCATTTTCGAGCTGCCCGACAACGCCGAAACGGGTGCCGATCAGGGTGATCCAGTGATCGTGCATGAATGCTTCCGGCGGCACCGGCCCGGCCATTTCCGCCAATGCCCGGTTGAAACACATGGTATTGCCGAATGGCACATTCTGCAGCAACGATTCAAACAACCCGATGCGGGCCGGATCAAGCTGCTGGAAATGGAAATTGGAACGATCGATGATCTGCAGCCGGTCATCCGTCACCAGCGCATCCGAAAAAACCAGCACCGGAGTCCCGGCGGGGTGTTGTGCCTCCAACCGGCGGCACCGTTCCAGCGACACGCTGATTTTGTCCGGCATCCAACGGTCATCGTGGTCGCAGAACATGATATACGGGGCATCCGAAGCCGCCATCAACGCGGCAAAATTCTCCCGCGTACCGGCTCTGCCGCTCCCGATAAAAACAAATTTCTCCGGGTAACGTTCACACCATTGGCGGATCAACGCCACCGTACCGTCGGTGGACCCGCCGTCCCGGATCAGCACCCGGAATCCGTCGCAATCCTGCTCCAGCAATGATTGCAGCTGTTCCGGCAAATATTGTTCCGACTGATAGGCCGCCAGCAGAACATCAACCGTTTTTGTTGCCATAAAGCAACGCCCCCCCTACAATGTCACGCCGAGCAGATGCTCCGCGTTACGGTAAAAAATCTGTTCGTTTTCCGCCGGCGTGAATCCCAGTTTCAAAACATCATCAATCGCCCGCCGGTGCCGGACCGCCGGATAATCACTGGCGAACAACACCCGGTCGATGCCGTGCTGTACCGCCAACCGGCGCAAATATTCCACCGGAGCGTGACCGATGGCACTGGATACATCCAGATAAACGCCGGGGCATCCAATCAAATATTTTTCGGCTTCATCCCAGGCACAATACCCGCCGAAATGGGCGGCAATGACCCGCAGTTGCGGCATGGCATCGATCACGCGCCGCAAACGCTGCGGGGTGGAAAAATCCGTATTGGGATCGCCCATGTGAAACAGGATCGGTAGCGAATCCCCGATCGCGGCGTAAATTTTCATCATCCGCGGATCGTCGATATGGAACTGCTGAAAATCGGGATGGAATTTGATTCCCTTCAAACCGAAATCGCGGATCCTTCCGATTTCTTCATCATACCCGGCAAAATCCGGATGCAGGGTACCGAACCCGATAAAACGCTCCGGATCATCCTCCACCAGCTGCCGGATGTAACGGTTGATCGTGGTGACCTGCTCCGGTTTGGTGGCCGAAGAAAAAATCACGGTTTTGTTGATCCCGGCCTCGTCCAGACTGTCTTTCAAATCCTCCAGTACGCCGGTACCCTCCCATGTAAAATGGTAATAATCAGACAGAAACTGAACCGCTTTCGAGGCGATTTTGTCGGGAAAAATATGCGAATGGATATCCAGATATTTCATTTTCAACAACCGCGTGTCCGGTCGGCTTGCACCAAAACCGGATCCCCATACAAAAAATGGCATCCCCGCCAAGACTCGAACTTAGTCTAAGTGGACCAAAACCACTTGTGCTACCATTACACCACGGGGATGACCGACGGAGATAAAATATCACATTTTTCCGGAAAATCCATACCGGACCGGCGGAAAAAGAGGATTTTTTCAAAAATGGGGCTATATTGTAGCAATACAGACTGTATCCGGAATTGAAATCAACGGGAATATCTATGAATCCTATCGTTTTTGAAATCGGCGGTTTTTCGCTCCGCTGGTATGGTGTGATGGCGGCATTGGGTTTTCTGGCGGCCACCTGGGCGGTCAATGCCAACCGGAAAACGGCCGGTCTTGATTCCGACCGGACTGCCGGTGTCATGATCACCGCCATGGTTGCCGGGATCGTTGGCGCGCGGATCTTTTATGTCTGCCGTTTTTTCGATTATTTCCGCGACAATCTGTGGATGATCGTCCGCGTGGACCGGGGCGGGCTGGTCTTTTTCGGCGGTTTTTTCTGTGCGATCATCGCGCTGTGGTGTTATTGCCGCTATTGGAAAATCGACTTTATCCGGCTGCTCGACCTGATATCTCCGGCCCTGGCCATCGGTCACGCATTCGGACGGCTCGGCTGTTTCCTCAACGGCTGCTGTTTCGGCGCGCCCTCCGGCCGATTTCCCGGCATCTCCCATCCGGCCGGCACGGAACCGTTTGCCCGGTACGGCAATGTCCCGCTGCACCCGGTGCAGTTGTACGAAGCTGCCTTCAACATTCTGCTGTTTGTCCTGCTGTTCCGGCTGGTTCGCCGGAGCAAACGCGGGGTGGTGGTTTCCTGTTACTTTATCGGGTACGGCATCATCCGTTTTGCCGATGAATTTTTCCGGGGCGAATCCAACCGCTGGATCGGGCTGACCCAGTCGCAGTGGATCGGGCTGTGCCTGATCCCGGTCGGACTGCTGATGCTGTTGTGGTTCCAACGCCGACCGCAGGTTGCCGATGACTGATTACACGGTTCCGGAAAACGCCGCCGGTGAACGCCTCGACCGGGTACTGGCCCAACTGATCCCGGATTATTCCCGGTCATCGCTGCAAAAATGGATACGCGACGGCCGGATCACGGCCAACGGCACCCCGGTGACATCCCCCCGGCTGGCGGTAACGGCCGGCTGGGTGCTGTCGGTGGATTTCCCGCCCCCGCCCCAAACGGCACCGGCGGCCGAAGATTTCGCCCTGCCGATCCTGTTTGAAGACGATGCCATGCTGGTCATCGACAAACCGGCCGGGATCGCGGTCCATCCGGGCAGCGGCAATCCCGACGGCACGGTACTCAATGCCATATTGGGGCGTTATCCGGAGTGGCAGAACGCGTTGGAGGAATTTGCCAACCGTCCCGGCATCGTCCACCGGCTGGACAAAGATACCTCCGGCGTACTGGTCATTGCCCGCCATGCCTCGGCGCATTACAAACTGGCGGCCGCCTTTGCGGAACACCGGGTCGCCAAAACCTATCTGACACTGGTCCGCGGGGCGGTCAAAAATCCGTCCGGACGGATCGAAAACAACATCGGACGCCATCCGGTAAACCGTCAGAAAATGGCGGTCGTCACCCGGGGCGGCAAAAATGCCATCACCGAATGGCGGCGGATCGCGACCGGCAACCGGCACGATACGGTCTATTCCCTGCTCGAAGTCGCCATCCTGACCGGCCGCACCCATCAGATCCGGGTCCACATGGCAGCCATGGGGCACCCGGTACTGGGCGATGAAGTGTACGGCGGAGCCGCAACCGACATTCCGGCCCCGCGGCAACTGCTTCACGCATGGCGGCTCCGGATCCCCCACCCGGTCAGCGGTTCGGAAATGACCTTCTGCGCCCCGGTACCGGATGACCTGCGCCACTGGATCAACGATTTGCCTTCAGGAGAAAACCTTTATGTATGATTCCCGTTATCCCCGCCTGACCGTCATTTCCCCCGGCAGTATGCTCAAGCGCGCCGAAGTGGAGGCCGGTACCGAATCACTCCGCTCGACCGGCCATCAGGTCCGGTGGATGCCGCATCTCTTCACCGGCGACCGGCTTTCGCATCTGGCGGCCCCCGCGGCTGACCGGGCGGCGGATCTGGAAGCCGCCTGGCTTTCGCCCGATACCGATGCGATTTTGTGCGCCCGCGGCGGCGGTGGCAGTGCCCAACTGCTGCCGTTGCTGGATTGGGAAAAATTGCGCCGCCGTCCGGATCTGCCGCTGATCGGCTACAGCGACATTACGGCGTTGCATTTCGGGATGCTGAAAATGGGTGTCGGCCTCCCGGTCGTGGCCCCGATGCTGGGGCTGTATCAGGAATCGCTGGCCGACGGTTACGCGGCCCGTGCCTGGCAGGCGGCGTTTTCCGGCGGGGTGCGTCGGGTGGAATTACCGCCGGGCGATCAACTGACATTCTACCGCAAAGGCAGTGTCACGGCACTGCCGGTTTCCGGCAACATCACGGTGGCGGCCTCGCTGTGCGGCACGGGCTTTCTGCCATCGCCCCGGGGGCGGATCGTACTGCTGGAAGACGTTGATGAACGGGTATCCCGGCTTGACCGGCTGCTGACCCAGTTGGCGATGAACGGTTTTTTTGAAGACTGTGCCGGGATCGTTTTCGGCCAATTCACCGACTGCGACTCCCCGTTGGAGGAACAGCAGGAACTCTGTGCCCGGGCAACGGCCTGGACCAAAGGTCCGGTCTGTTCCGGGTTCCCATTCGGGCACCAACTGCCGTTCACGGTGCTGAATCTGCGCCAGCAATTGTGCATCAGCAGCGATGGGATTTGAAAAAAAGCGCGCGCATGTTACCTTAAGTCCAGTAATATCACAGATCACAACAACTGTTACCCAAAGGAATCTGAAACATGAAACACTCGAATCTTCGCATCGTTTATGCCGGAACCACGGACCGCCCCTTTTTCAAGGAATTATGGAGCGATTTTTCCCGCAACCGGGTGCAGGAACCCGGTTTTCAGGTCGATATCCCCACGTTTTCCAAAGATGCGGACCAATCGGAATGGCTGAATTTTCTCGCCGGAGCTGACGGCATCGTCACCACCTGGAATTCGCCGTGCATCGATCAAGCGGTGCTGGATGTGGCTCCCAACCTGAAAATCGTGGGTCATGCCGCGGGTTCGCTGGCCGGTTATGTGTCGCCGGAACTGTTTGCCAGCGGGGCCAAAGTCTGCGGAGCCAATGATGACATGGCTTTTTCGGTGGCGGAATGGTGTCTTACCGGCGCGCTGATGGGGCAGCGCAGTATGACCAATTACACCGGGTTCGGCGGCTATACGCTGCCGAATTTCCCGGAACGCGTCAAAGGCTGCCGTACCATCCGCGGTGCGGTTGTCGGCATCTGGGGATTCGGTGCGGTGGCGGCCCATCTGGTCAAACTGCTGCAGCCGTTGATGCCCGCCAAAATTCTGGTCAACAGCCGTCACATGAGCGCGGAAGAAGCCGCCGCCCGCGGGGTTGAATTGGCTGATTTCGACACCATCGTGTCGCAGAGCGAGATCATCTTCACGCTGGCCGGATTGAGCGAACACACCGTCGGCAAATTCAATGCCGATAAACTCAAAATGGTCCGTGACGGCGCGGTGCTGGTCAACGGCGGCCGCGGCGATCTTTTTGATGAAGAAGCCCTGATCTCCGAATTGCAGACCGGCCGGATCTCGGCGGTGCTGGATGTGTTCCACATTGAACCGCTGCCGGTGGAAAATCCGCTGAACCGGATGCCCAATGTCATTCTCACGCCGCACAACGCCGGTTATCCGAGCCGTTTCCGCTACATTGCCACGATCCTGGAGGAATTCGACCGCTTCTTCAGCGGCCAACCGATCCAGTTTGAGGTTAATGCCGCCCAGCTTGAATTTATGACGGTCAACCTCCGCAAACTGACCAAATAAATTCTCCGGCAACGATGAAAACAGCATTGCTTCATTACTGGCTGCATACCATGCGCGGCGGCGAAAAACTGCTCGCCGAACTGTGCCGGATGCTGCCGGAAGCAACTGTTTTCACCCATGCGGTGGATCCGGAAAAAATCGCGCCGGAAATACTGGCGCATCCGATCCGGACCTCTTTTATCGCCCGTCTGCCGGGTGCCCGGCGGCATTCCCAGCGGTATCTGCCGCTGATGCCGATGGCCTCCCGGCAATGGGATCTCGCCGGCATGGATCTGATCGTCAGCAGTGAATCCGGCCCGGTCAAAAACATCCGCAAACCGGCCGGTTCGCGGCACATTTGTTACTGCCATTCGCCGATGCGGTATGTGTGGGATATGTACGACGAATATTACCGGGCGGCCTCCCTGCCCCGACGGGCGGCCATGCGGTTGTGCCGCCGTCCGCTCCAGCGTGCCGACCGGCGGTCCGCCGGGAGCGTGGATCAATTTATCGCCAATTCCCGTTTTGTTGCCGACCGCATCCGCCGGATCTACCAGCGGGATGCGCTGGTGATACCGCCGCCGGTCGATACGGATTTTTTCGGTGCGCCGCAACCGCTGCAACCGCGGCAATACTGGCTCTGGGCGGGCGAACTGACCTGTTACAAACATCCGGAAATGGCAATCGAGGCATGCCGCCGGACCGGCGCGCCCCTGATCGTGGCAGGCGGCGGCGACATGCTCCGGGAATGTCAGAAAAACGCCCCGCCCCATGTCCATTTTACCGGTCGGGTCACCGATGCGGAATTGCGGCGGCTTTACGCCGGAGCCAGAGGGCTGCTTTTTCCCGGCATGGAGGATTTCGGTATGATCCCGGTGGAGGCGCAGGCGGCCGGCACCCCGGTGATCGCGCTGGCCGCCGGAGGTGCGCTGGAAACGGTGATCAACCGGCAGACCGGCGTATTTTTTGCGCCTGACCGGGGGCTTGACGGCCTGCTGGAGGCTATGGAGGAAGCGGCCGCGATCCGTTGGGATGAATCAGTCATCCGGGAACACGCCCGCACGTTTTCCCCGGCGGCGTTCCGCGCCCGGATCACGCCGCTCCTGACGGTCTGACGGGGGTTATCTGGCACCGTGGCAACGCAATACCGCCCACGCGGTTTTCAGAAAAATGTAGTAATCCAGCCAAACCGACCAATTGTTCAGGTAATACAGATCGAGCATGACCCGCTGGGCATAACTCAATTCACTACGTCCGGAAACCTGCCAGAGACCGGTCACACCCGGCTTTACCATCACAATACTGTCCCAGTTTGCGCCGTAATAATGCCGTTCCATCTCCACGATCGGCCGCGGCCCGATCAACGCCATTTCGCCCCGCAATACATTCCATATCTGGGGCAATTCATCCAGTGAAGTACGCCGCATCAACCGGCCGAGCGGCGTCACCCGCGGATCGTTCTTCAGTTTGAATTTCTCCGTCCATTCCATCAACATCAGGGGATCTTCCGCCAGCATCTGTTCCAACTGCGAATCCGCATCGTGATACATGGTACGGAATTTCCAGATCCGGAACGGCACGCCGTTTTTCCCCAGCCGTTCCGCCGAATACAAAACCGGCCCCCGGCTGGAACATTTGACCGCAGCCGCCAGCACCGCCATCAGCGGCAGCACCACCGGCAGGGCGACAACGATCGAAAAATACTCGAATATGCGTTTGCACAACTGATAATTGCGCCGCAGCATCCGGTTGCCGATCTCCAGCCCGCTGAAATGGGAAATCGCCGCCGGATACACCCATTGGATCGGCAGCATCTGTTCGGTATTCAACACCAGCACATGTTCAAAATGCAGCCCCCATTGCAGGATCTGCGGGATTTTTTCGCGGTCGTTCAGCGCGCAGACCAGATAGGTCACGCCGTTTTCAGCCGCCACCGTCAACACCTGATCCAACCGCCCCAGCCATGGCACGCCCGCATCGGCGACCGGTTCATCATCCATGATCCCGACCACCTCGAAACCGACAAACCGGTTGCGGGCAAATTCCGTTACCAGCTGTGTAGCCGCTTCACCGTTCCCGGCGATCAACACCGGGATACGGCCGATATGGGCGAACCACATCAACCGCCGCACCAGATAACGGCTCCCCGGCAGGATCAAGGCGGCCAAGCCCGCGCCCAACAACCACAATCCCCACACCGTCAAACTGTTGCACATCACCAGACAGCCGCTCAGAAGATAGGCGGCAATGGCATTGAGGGTCAGGCGTTTCAATTCCTCCACCGCACCGACACCGAGGCCGGGGTGAACGATACTGCCGCAATAAAGCCGGGCAAACCAGTTGAGAAGCACCAAACAGACTGCCACCACCCAACAGCCGCCCCACATGCTCACCTCCGGAGCGATCCGGGCGGCCACGGTCAACACGAACACGGTCACGGCCAGCACCGCCACCAGGTCGGCGGCCAACAGGGCGGGCCCGCGCCATGCGGTACGATATTTCTTTTTGGCCGAGCAGTTCATCATTTTTCCTTAACCGGTTCAGTGATGCCGGAGCCCGGATCTGCGGTGATGCACACCGGGCATCCGGTATGGTGTCAGGGCCACATCAAGCAACCGGCTGAAGACCGGGATCGACAAAAGAAACAAAATCGCGCCGACATAAAACACGCTGTTCAACTGAAACACGGCCATACTCCAGCCGCCCAGTCCGGCGGCGATCATGGCCCCGATATTGCCGCCCAGCGATGCGAAGCCGAAACTGGCCCCCCGTTTGCGTTTGGGCGACACCTGGGACAACACCTTCTGCACCACCGGCGAGATCCCGC
Organism: Lentisphaeria bacterium; assembly: GCA_017414565.1. Lineage (GTDB taxonomy): Bacteria > Verrucomicrobiota > Lentisphaeria > Victivallales > Victivallaceae > RGIG1931. Next base: position 10,142 of record JAFQLP010000007.1, read on the forward strand.
CCGCCACGCAGCTCAAAGCCGTCCGCGCCACCAGAAAAACCAGCAGCGAAGTGGTAAATCCCTGCAACCACATGGTGACGGCGGAAATCACCAGCAGCGGCACCACAAATTTTTTCGGCGGCAGCAGATCCGCCAGATAACCGGTCAGGATACCGGCCAGAATGGAGAATCCGCAAATCACGGCACTGATGATCCCGGTCCAGTACGCCGCGCTTTCGGCCGAGGTCATCTGCTCCACTTTCAAAGCGACAAACGGCCCGTCGATCCCGCGGATCACGCCATTCACCAGCGACAGCACGATCATGCAAAACACCGGTATTGACAAAGCCGGCCACCATCCCGGGGAATACCGGTGCGGCCGGGCCTGTTTCCGGGCGGCCCGCATCTCCGGGGTAAAATCTTCGCGGGTGAACAAAATGGCAAATCCCCCCAAAAAATACAGGATCCCGCAAAACCAGAATGCCGCCAGATAACTGAAATAATGAATGATCAATCCGCCGAAGACATTGCCCAGCATGGCCCCGCCCCAGATGGCGGTACTCAACACGCCCTGGGCGAATCCCTGCCGTTCATCGGGGGTATTGCGGGCGATCATGATCTGACTGGCAGCAGTGGTCCCGGCACAGGCAGCCGTCAGGAACCGCAGAAACTGCAACCATCCGGGGCCTGACACATACCCCATCATGGGAAAAAGGAATGCGGTCACAAAAGTCCCGCGCAAAAGCATCGGCTTGGTTCCGAACCAGTCCGAAAGTTTCCCCCAGATCGGACAGAAAATAGCATACCCCAGTGTTCCGAAAAAAGCGAACAGCGACACATTGAGGGCCAGTTCTTTTTCGTCAATGATATGCAAGTCCTCTTTCATGAAAAGAGAAACAAAGGGAGCCATGGCGGAAAATCCGGCCATAACCAGAAGCTGCGATATCCACAGCATTGCCAAATTGCGCTGCCACAAAGGCACTTTGCGAGCCATTTTCGGACCACCTTGCAAAAATACTGAATGTTGCACAACAAACTTTCCGGATAATGTACCATAACCGCCCCTTTTTTCCAGTCCCGCACGGCAAAAAAAGCACAATTCCCTGCGGCCGCCCCGCTTTTTTCCGTCCTGCCGTCTGCGGACCGGCGGAAACGCCCCCTGCCCGGCCGCAAAGGTTGTTTTTTACCGGAACCGGAGTATATTTCCAGTACACCGCCACAACCGTTATAAAAATTAAGGAAAAACAGAAATGAACCGTCCGGAATTATCGGTGCGCCGCTGTCAACCGGCCGATTGGGAAACCATTATTGCCATTGCCAACCGGGCATTCCGGGAGATCCGCCGCTACACCCGGGAGCAGTTGGGGGACAAACTGGCGGACCTGGCCTATCCCGGCGGCGATGACCGCAGCAAAGGCAACGAAGTCCGGCGGCATCTGGAGGCCCACCCCCAACAGTGCCTGGTCTGCGAATCAGAAGGTGTCATTGTCGGCTTTGCCACCTACCGGATCGACGGGGCATTCGGAGTCATCAGCAACAACGGGGCGGACCCGGATCACCACATACCGGGGACCGGCACCGCCCTGTACCGGGAATTGCTGCGGATCTTCCGGGAGAAAGGATGCCGGGCGGCCAAAGTTGTCACGGGTCTGACGGAACCATTTGCCCCGGCCCGCCATGCCTATGAAACACATGGTTTGACGCCGGTATTTCTGGCTGTGGAAAAATTCAAAGACCCTGACATGGTGCGCCGCTGCACCGATGGGCTGGAGATTCCGTTCTACACCATCACAGATGCCAATGGCTATGAGTCGATCATTGGCATTTTGTCACGGATGCAAATGGTAATCTCCATGCGGCTGCATGCCCTGATTTTTGCGGCAGGACAGGGGACACCACTGGTGGGCATCGTGTACGACCCCAAAGTCAGCGCATTCCTTCGCTACATTGGGGAAGAACAGTTTGTGGATATCAAACAGCTTTCACGGGAG
>JAFQLP010000118.1 GCA_017414565.1 Lentisphaeria bacterium
AATGTACTTCAGGTAGGTATGAAGCATCTCAAAGATTATTTTGAGATTGCCTCTGAACAAAAGTGTATATTCAGCAACAAAAAAGTAGCCGCACCGATCGCAAAGACCAGGAACATCTATACAGCGTCCGCAGGCAGACAATTTTCCGTTTTCCATTACTACGCACTGATAACAGGGGGTGGGAAAACGATTTTCAATCAGATAGGGAAACGCACTTTTCAGATTGAATACGGGTGCGCCTTCCTTCATCATTTGAGTTATCGTGTCACAGCATTTGGCTTTTTCCTCTTTGCTCAAAGCTAATTCTTTGGTGTCTGGATATGGCGTATGGAAATTGAAAGATACCGCACGAACATGTGGGGTGTCACGAGCCGTTAAGTATACATCCCGTACACAGTCTTTGTTGATTTGATTGATCGCCATATAGAAGCAAATATTATCTGCGGTAGCATTGCTGATGTTTTGCATGATGGTATCGTAGGTATCACCACGAACTTCATTATGACGCTGCTTATCTCCATCCAAACTCAAAAGAATCAGATCCGCTTCCGGGAGATCAAGGGGGAATGTGCCATTTGTAACTGCGTTGACAATGAGGAATCCCATGATTTTCGCTTCAATGACCAAATCTCTCAGCGTACGTTCGCCGTCTTTCCAAAGGAATGTTTCGCCACCGCAGAAGAATAAAATGCGGACACCCATGTCATATAGCTGCTGCATTTCCTGCCGGATTTGTTTATACGGATGGACGATTGCTGTGATGTTGTTGACAGAGCAATGCTTACAATGTAAGTTGCATTTGTCTGTGACAATTACCGTTCCGAGGATCGGTGATTTCGTTCTGAACAGAATTGTCTTTGCGCCAAAAGCAGCAAAATGCAAAAAAGTTGACAGTTTCATGATTTATATCCATAGCGTTGATGCAGAACACCAAAGAATGTACACGCATTACTATTATTGTTTTTGTCGATTTTTCAAGATGACACAGAAAATTTATCACGTTAAAGTGTAACATTTTTGAAAACACACCACAAGTTGACCTTGGGCATGAGATAATGAATCAGGCGGTTTGTGTTCCGTTACTGTTTTTAAGGCGTTTCATGGTAAAAAACTGCTGATTTCAACGATTGGGGGATAGAAAAAGAACGATGCCGGGGTTTTCGTCCCGACATCGTTCTTTGCGCAGTGGTTTTCCAGCCCCGTCAGACCGATGCCGTAAAACAGTCATTTTTTCAGAATTGCCGTTTTACGAACACCCGTTCAAGGCGCGTTTTTGGGGGGGGGCGGATGACAGTGATCAGTCGCAGTTCTGCTGCCACCGCCACGCATCGCGGCACATGGCGACCAGATCTTTTTCCGCCTTCCATTTCAACAGTTGTTCCGCTTTGCGCGGATCGGAGTAGCAGGTGGCGATATCGCCGGGGCGGCGGGGCGCGATTTCATACTTGATCCCGACCCCGGTGGCATCTTCAAACGCCTTGATGACATCCAGCACGCTGTAGCCGATGCCGGTGCCCAGATTGAACACATCGGCTCCGGGATGATCGCAGGAATACAGATACGCCGCCACATGGCCGCGGGCCAGATCGACCACATGGATGTAGTCGCGGACACCGGTGCCGTCGTGGGTGGGGTAATCGTTGCCGTAAACGCTCAAATGATCGCGGATGCCGACCGCCGTTTGGGTCAGATACGGCAGCAGATTGTTGGGAATGCCGTTGGGGCGTTCACCGATCAGACCGCTTTCGTGGGCCCCGATCGGGTTGAAATAACGGAGCAGGATCACCGACATCGTGGGATCGGCCGCGGCGACCCCCTGCAGGATCTGTTCGATCATGTATTTGGTCCAGCCGTAGGGATTGGTGCAGTTGCCGGTGGGGGCATCTTCGGCGAAGGGGGCTTCGCTGTTGGCTCCGTAAACGGTGGCCGAAGAACTGAAGATCAGTTTTTTGCAGTTGTGATCCCGCATCACCTCCAGCAAAGAGAGGGTGGTATCCAGATTGTTCCGGTAATATTCGATGGGTTTGACGACCGATTCCCCGACCGCTTTGAAACCGGCAAAATGGATTACCCCATCGATGGGATACTGACGGAAAACCGCATCAAGCGCATCTTTGTCCGCTACATCCAGCTGATGGAATGCCGGACGGACACCGGTGATCTGTTCGATTTTATCGGCGATTTCAGCCCGGCTGTTGGAAAGGTCGTCAACAATGACCACCTCCTGCCTGGCGTTGATAAGTTCCACTGCTGTATGAGAGCCGATAAAGCCCATGCCGCCGGTCAGAAGAATTGCCATGATAACCTCCCGTTTGTATGGCCCCTGCCAAAGATGATAAAAAGTTCAGAGGCTAATGTATATGTTCAACGGATTTTTTCAAGGTGCGGGAAACAAATAGCACCGTGTTTCTGTCGGAGGATCACGATCCGGCGGACGGTTCCGGGCGGATCGTCAGCAGCAGGATCTCGGCGGGCACACCGAGCCGGATCGGAAAACCGCCCCAGATGCCGGTGCCGTTGCTGATGATGACCGGCATCCCATCGCGTTGACAGGTCCCCGATACCATGCCGTCGTTGGCCTGTGATACCAGCCAGCGCAAGCCCGGCATCATTCCGCCGTGGGTATGGCCGGATAATTGCAGGGCAACACCGTGTCCGGCTGCCCGCCGGGCGATCCCCGGGCGGTGGGCCAGCAGAATGCGGCAGGCATCCGGCGGCGTTCCCGCAAAGGTGCGGTCGAGGTCGGGCATGGCAGTGCCGAAACGGCGGGCAGCCGGGTCCGTGACCCCGCCCAGAATCACGCCATTGGGGAGCGAGACAGATTCATTCAGCAGAAGCCGTATGCCGCATCCGGAGAAAACCGGTTGCCAGTCGGACAACCCGGAGTAGTATTCATGGTTGCCCGCGATCGCAAAAACACCCCAGGGAGCCTGCAACCGGGCCAGCGGCATCACCCGTTCCCGGTTGTCTGCCGGGGGACCATCGACCAGATCCCCGAGCAGGACGATCACATCCGGATGGTTTTCCTGCACCCGTTTGACGATCGCAGCGATCCGGTCCGCTCCGGTTATCCGGCTGATGTGCAGATCGGCCAGTACCGCCATGGTGAACGGCCGGGAGCCATCAGGCAGCGGCAGGGTGATCGTCAGCGGCCGCACGGCCGGTTCCCGGAAGCCGTTGATCATACCGGCGGTCGTCAGCAGCATCGCAATGACGGCGATCCCCAGATCGATCCGGTTGACAAGACGGCGGCAGGCCGGGCCGGGATGCCGGAGCCGCCGGAAAAGCACGAGCCGCACCGGCAGTGTCAGTATCAGCAGAGCCGCCGACAGGCACAGCACACTGAATCCCCAGGCGGCGGCAGTCTGTATCCAGCCGGGGATGGCCGGGGCAAAGAACATCGGGCCGCCGAACAGACGGAGCAGGGAAAATTTGAAAGCAAAGGGCATCATGCCTGCGGCCAGCAGCCATTTCCAGCGTTGACGGATCGGCAGCGGCGGCAGCAGCAGTCCGGCATTGACGGCCAGCAGCAGCAGTGGAATCACCCATTTCAGCATCATGGTTTAGCCCTCCGGACCGCGGATCATACGCCGGTCCCGTTGAACGATGGGATGAACGCCTGATCGGCCGATCCGGGGTCCTGCACAAAGCCGTCTTCGATCCCGGAAGCAAAGAGCGCGTGTTCCACCCGTTTGTATTCAATGGGACGGAGGCGGCGGTTCAGTTCCGGGAAATCAGTTTCCGATACCCGGCCGCACGGAATGAACTGGTGCATCAGGCTGAACATCACATCGCCGGGCCGGAAGCGTTTCCGCACATAGTCGATGACCGCCAGCGAATTCCGGACCTGACCCGGCAGGATCAGATGCCGGATGATCACGCCTTTTTTCAACAATCCGTCGTCGCCCATTTCAAACGGGCCGGTCTGTTCAAACATTTCGTCGATCGCGCGGGTCGCGATTTCAAAATAATCCGGTGCGGCACTGTAATGCCCCGCAATAGAATTGTCCGCATATTTGAAGTCGGGCAGGAAAATCTGGATTTTCCCCCGGAGCCGCCGGAGTTCCGTTACCGATTCATAAGCGTTGGAGTTCCACACCACCGGCACCGGCAGCGGTTCCGCAAGACTGGAGAGAATGGCTTCGGTATAATGCGTCGGTGTGACCAGATTGATGTTGTGGGCTCCGGCGTCGATCAATTCACCGTAGATTTGCCGCAGGCGTTCCACCGGGACCGGTTTGCCGACACCCCGGGTGCTGATATCGTAATTCTGACAGAACACACAGCGGAGGTTGCAGCCGGAAAAAAAGACGGTCCCCGATCCCCGGCTGCCGCTGATGACCGGTTCCTCCCAGAAATGCAGACCGGCCCGGGCGATCACCGGTTCCGATGGCATCCGGCAGAAGCCTTGAGCCGCCGTCCGGTCGCGGTTCGCCCGGCAATGGCGGGGGCAGAGATCACAGATCATGACAATATCCTCAAGAAAATTTTCTGTTGAAAATATAGCGCACGCGGCGTTTTTTTCCAGTGTCCCGGAGGATCACAGTTCCTGACGGAAAAGTTGATCCGCGGCGGCATAGACCGCATCCGGCGAAAACCCCCGCCCCGCCAGGAAGCGCAGCAGTTTGTCCCGTTTTTTGCGGGGATCGGCTTCGTCCGCAAGCAGCCGGAGTTTGTATTCCCCGGCCCGGACGGCCCGTTCGGTTTCATCCGATTCCAGAGCAGACAGGGAATCGGCGGCAAATTCCGCCAGACCGCGTTTGCGCAGTTCCTGCATGATTTTCCGGTTGCCGTTGCCCCGTTCCGCCAGATAAGAGGCGTAGTCCCGGGCATAAAGCGGATCGTTCAGATAACCGAGGCGGCGGCATTCTGCCAGTGCAGAGGCGATTTCGCCGGGAGGATAGCCGGTTTGACGGAGTTTGACAGCCATTTCCGCTTCGGAGTATGACCGGCGCGCCAGATGGTTCAGCGCGCGTTCCAGAGCAGAATATTTGGGACGGGTCGGACGGGGTTTCATGGGATCACCTCAAAAAGTTTTATCATGCCATTCCGGACGGACGGTTCGGCCATGAGCGGCGGTCCGGCGGGACGGCTGCGGAACAACAATAACGCCGGGGCATGGTCGTGACAGAGCAGATCCATGGCGGCGACAAGGCGTGAATTCAGGATCAGAAGCGGATCAGCGGCGGATGTCAGTAAGGCACAGGCCGCCAGTTTGTCTGCCGGTGCGGCCGGTCCGATGACCGCCAGCACGATGGTGCCGGGGGCCGGTTCATCCCGGCATTCCCGGAGCCGGACCGTTGCGGCCGGAAGACCGGCGACCGGCGCGGCCGGGGTGGTCGGAAGCGGCAGGACCGTTTCACTGCCGTCGGCCGTCATGCCGTTGATCCCGTCGGATTGGTTGATCAGCAGCAGTGTTTGCGGCGCGCGGTGCTGCAGCCGGGCCATGGCCGTTTCCGGGGCCGCCGGAACGTTCCACACCAGCGGATAGTTGTTGGTGGCGGTGTAGACGATGATCGTATCCGCCGGAGCCGTTTCCGCGGCCGCGTGGATGGCGTGCCAGTCCGGTGTGCGCCAATGCGGCAACACCGTGCGCCAGAGCAGCGGCGGGATCAGGATCAGCAGAGCCGTGACCGCCAACCGCCGGCCGCCCGCCCGGCGGCAATGGTGCAGAAGCCACGCCGCGGTCCCCCCGTAAAGCAGGGCGAATACCGCTGTCAGCGGCAGATAGACCCGCGCCGGACCGCCACGGGTGACCGGGGCCAGCAAAAGCGGCAGCAGCAGCGTCATCAGCAGAATGCTCCAGGATCTCCGGGACCGGCGGAATCCGGCGGGGATCGCCACCGCCGCCACGGCCGCCACCGGGATCCCCAGCAATGGCAGTATGTTTACCAGCCAACGGCAGAAATCACCGGGGGTGCGGAATTGCGTTCCCCAGATCATGCCCTGCTGCAATTTTTCAAAATGGATCAGATACCACCCCAATGCCGCCAATCCGAACGATCCCAGCACGATCCCCGGCAGAAGACAGCTCCGGAATCCGCGTTGACGGAGGCCGGTCCGGACCATCGCCGCGATCGCCGCCAATCCGACCGGCAACAGAAACATGGCACTGCTGGAAACCGAAAGGATCGCCGCCGCCCCGCCAAGCCAGAGACCGCATACGGCCACTGCCGGATGGCGTTTGACGGTCAAAAGATCGTGGAGCGACAGGGCAAACAGCAGCAGAGATGCCAGTTGCAGGGAATAGCCGCGGGCAAGCACCGAATATTGGGCCGCCGGGGCCGAAAAAGCGAGCCAGAGCATGGCAAAAAGGGCCGCCCGGCGGCTGTTGAACCAGCGGCGTGCCAGCACACCGGTCAGCAGAATGGCGGCCATACCGGCCGCAAAGACGTGGAGCCGGAGCCACGCGGCCGGTGCCGCCGGAGACAGGCATTTCAGCCACAGGCTGTTGATCGGGTGATTGTTGGGCAGACTCAAATCGGTGATGATCTGTGCCGCCGGGAGGGGGGCATACATCATCAGAGACCATATTTCATCGTATTCCAGTGTGGCTGTCAGGTCGATCAGCCGCACCGCGGCGGCCGCCGCCGCAATGGCCGCCACACAAGCAAAAAAGACCGGTTTTGTCATGATAAAGAGAACAATACCACACGGAGTTGGTTTTGTCAACTTGAATCGGGCGGGAAACGCAAGTATATTTCTCCATGGAAGATTTGTTTTGACATTATGACCGCAGGAGGTGCTTTTATGACGTTTATGGAAAAACTCCGGGCCGCCTGGAGCGGCAATCGTTCGCTGGTTTGCGTCGGCCTTGATCC
>JAFQLP010000119.1 GCA_017414565.1 Lentisphaeria bacterium
AGCTTCTTTGACAGGCTCTTTTCATCGGGGCGCGAGATACAGCGCGCCGAGAGGAACGGCGTGATATCGTGTACGCCGAGCTCGACCGCCTTCTGGATGACGTCGTCGATCTTGTCGCCCTTCATCAGCGCAATGATCTTGGCGATGTCCCGCTTGATCGAAGAGGTGGGGAAGCTTTCCGGCGCAATGCTGTATTTTTCCAGCAGTTCATGCTGAAAATCCATCACGCCCGGCTGACACAAACCGAGTTCCTGCGCGAAAAACACCGCCATATCCATACCGACAGCCACCGCTTCGCCGTGGGCCAGCGCAAAAGCACTCAAATGCTCCAGCGCGTGACCGAATGTGTGGCCGTAATTCAAAAAGACCCGGCCGGAATCCCCGCTTTCCTTTTCGTCGGCGGAAACCACCGCCGCTTTGATCTCGCAGGATCGCTTGACGGCAAATTGGACCTTCCGCCAGTCGTTGATGATCTCTGACAACGAATGATCCTGCAATTTTTCCGCAAAATCACGGTCAAGGATCATCGCGGTTTTCACGATTTCCGCCATTCCGCCGGCGATCTCGCGCGGCGCAAGCGTCTGCAAAAGCGAACAGTCGATCACGACCAGCCGGGGTTGATGAAACGCCCCGACCAGATTTTTGCCATGCTCGGTATCCACGGCCGTTTTGCCGCCGACCGAAGAATCCACCATTGCCAGGAGCGAAGTGGGGATCTGGATAAAATCCACCCCGCGCATGTAAACCGAAGCGGCGAACCCGGTCAGATCGCCGGTAACACCGCCGCCCAATGCCGCAAAAAGAGCGTTGCGCCCCAATTTCAATTCGGCCGCATACGCACAAAGTTTCATGGCATTGTCAATGTTTTTTGACGCTTCCCCGGCGGGAAACACCCATGAATAAACCGTTTTACCGGCGGCATTCAGCGCGGCGGAAAGTTTGCCGAGATACCGGGCGGTATTGCTGTCGGCGGCAATCAGTACATTTTTCTGCGGCAAAGCGGCAAATGCTTCCATGACAGCACGGCTTTCGAGGGCGGCAAACACGATATCATAACTGCGCTCGCCCAGTTCCACCGTCACTTTTTCAACCTGATTCATAACAGCTGTTCACTTTCTTTTATGGTCACCCCCAGCCCGGCAAAATCATCGGCAAACGCCGGATAGGTGACCTGACAGCATTCCCCGTCCCGGATGAGCGTGCGGCCATCGGCACCCAATGCCGCGACCGACAAAGCCATAGCGATCCGGTGATCGCCGTAACTTTCGGTCAGTGCCCCGTGCAGCGGGCGGCCGCCACGAACGATCATGCCGTCTTCAAGTTCCTCAATCTCCGCGCCCATCTTCCGCAGTTCCCGGGTCATGCAGGCGATGCGGTCACATTCTTTCAACCGGGCCTGCGGCACATTCACCAGCCGGGTTTCGCCCGCGGCATAGCACCCCAGTACCGCCATGATCGGCAACGCATCCGGCGTGGCATTCAGATCAAATGTTCCTCCGGATAGTTCCGACCGGCGGACCACGACTTCATCCGGTCCGATGGTAATATTTCCATTCATCGCCCGGACGTAGTCAAAAACTTTTTTATCGCCCTGCAGATCATCAAAATCCAGATTGGCGATGCGGACCCCGCTGCCGGCGATCACCCCGGCCCCCAGCGGAAATGCCGCCGTGGAAAAATCCGCCGGGATCACTCTGGAAAATGGCTGATAATGCTGTTTGCCGGGGATTTCAAACCGCAGCAGATCGTCCCGGTTTGTCACCTGGATGCCGCACCGTTTCAGCCAGTCGAGGGTGATGCGGACATAATCGGCTTCGTTGAGGAAATCCAATGTCAGAACGGAATCGTTTTCCGCCATGACCAATGCCATCAGCAAAGCGGTCAGGTATTGACTGGTCGTACCGTCAACCACCGCCGTACCGCCCTGCAGCGGCCCGGTGACCGAAAGCGGCGCAAAACCGCCGGTACTGGTACAAACGGCACCGAGCGAACCCAACGCCGCCAGTTCACCGGCCATGATCCGGCTCCGCAACGAAGAATCGCCGTCAAAAGCGATCCGGCTCCGGCCCAACGCGGCAACCGCGGTCATGATCCGCATGGTCGTACCGGAATTGCCGAGGTCGATCGCACCGGCGGGGGGCGTGAAATTTTTTCCGTGCCCGGTGATCTTCCAGAGGGTCGGGGATTCCTCCACCTCCGCCCCCAGAGATTGGGCCGCCGCCAGAGCACTCCGGGTATCGGCCGAATAGAGCGGCGCGTGGATCTCGGAGGTCCCGTCGGCAAGCAGAGCGGCAACCACGGCCCGGATGGTATGACTTTTGGAGCCCGGTACGGCAATGCGGCCGGTCAATTGTGTACATGGAGAGATTTCCCAGATCATGCGTGCGCCTGTCCCTTGATTTTGCGTTCCTCCCGGCGGCAACTGGCGGCAAAAACAGCCTGAAATACCGGCACGATATCCCCGGCGTATTCTTCCCCGGCCAGTTGCGACACTTTTTCCAGAATGAGTTTTTCCCGTTCCGGATCGGAAACCGGCAAACCGTGCGCCGCTTTGTACCGGGCCACTTCGTCAACCTGCTCCATCCGCTCGATCAGCAGCGCAACGATCCCGGCATTGATCCGGTCGATATTGCATCGGGCTTTTGCCAAATCGGAAGCGTCCATATCAAGCCTCGACCATTGCCTGTTTCAGGTTGTTGAGCCGCTTGGCCAACTGGCAGAAAACCTCCGGCGTAAGGCTCTGGGCCCCGTCGCATTTGGCCCGCGGCGGATCGTTGTGGACCTCGATCATCAAACCGTCGGCACCGGAGGCGACCGCCGCCATGGAAAGCGGGGCCACGAATTCCGCGATACCGGCCGCATGGCTGGGGTCGATAACGACCGGCAGATGGGAAAGTTTTTTGAGCGCGGGCACGGCGGAAATATCCAGCGTGTTTCTGGTGTAGGACTCAAAGGTTCTGATGCCGCGTTCACACAGGATGACCTGTTCGTTGCCGGAAGCCATGATGTATTCCGCGCTCATCAGCAGTTCCTGATAGGTGTTGGAAAGACCGCGTTTGAGCAGGACCGGTTTGCCGGAGTGACCGAGCTGCTTGAGCAGTTCAAAGTTCTGCATGTTTCTGGCACCGACCTGAATGACGTCGATTTCATCGAAAAGATCCAGCTGCGACAGATCCATGATTTCGGTAACAATGGGCAGCCCGGTATCTTTTTTGGCTTCCAGAAGCAGTCTGATCCCTTCTTCACGCAGTCCCTGGAATGCGTAGGGCGAGGTGCGGGGCTTGAAGGCACCGCCGCGCAGGAGCCGGGCCCCGGCGGCTTTCACATCGCGGGCGACCGAAATGATCTGTTCTTCGCTTTCCACCGAGCAGGGACCGGCAA
>JAFQLP010000120.1 GCA_017414565.1 Lentisphaeria bacterium
GCGAGGCTGAATGTACCGCCCGACACCTTTCTGCGCCTATTGCGACAACGGAGCAATAGGCCTAATTTGAAGCCGACACTCGGTCGAGGCAGAATGTAGCGCCCCGACACCATCCTGCGCCTATTGCGACAACGGAGCAATAGCCCTATTTTGAAGCCGACACTCGGTCGAGGCAGAATGTACCGCCCGACACCTTTCTGCGCCTATTGCGACAACGGCGCAATAGGCCTATTTTGAAGCCGACACTCGGCTCATTTATAACGGAAATAGAAGTATTTGTAGGCGTTAGCCCCTTTGCATTCCCCGTTACGCGCGCTTTCCCGACCCTGCCGGATCGTATAGACTTTTTCCATCGAAGCATGTCCATCGACCCAGCAGACACCGAAACTGGTGTTGTGCCGGAATGGTTCCGCCAGCATGTACATTACCGAAAGCGCAAGAACCGATGCGTTCGCATACGGCTGGCTCGGATCGTCCACTCCATCGCCGATGATGATCGTTTCGGAGGGAATGGAGACCTGATTCGGTTTGATCCACATGTGCTGCTTGTCGCGGTCGGGGTTGACATAGCCCATGCCGCGCCAGCTGCCCCAGTTCCAGCCGTAACCGCCGCCGAAAACGACGTTGGCGTCAATCGGGTGGAACTGTTTGGGCAGATGTTCGTAACGGAATTTCGGACACTGGAAAACCCCGGTGGCAAAAGCCGTATTTTTTTTGTCAATGGCTTTGTCGGCTGCCGGTGTGATCCCCAGATACGGGGCAATCGCAAATTTCCACCCCGCAAAACTGCAGGTGGTATTGTTGTACATGTTGTTGTTCATGCACGGATAGTAGTCATTGTCGGAAGCATACTGCTGAATGGCCAGCCCCTGCTGACGCAGATTGCCGATACATTGAGAAGACTTTGCTTTGTCGCGGGCCTGCCCCAGTGCCGGGAGCAGAATCGATGCGAGAATGGCGATGATGGCAATAACAACCAGCAGTTCGATCAGGGTAAAATGTTTTTTCATCCAAACTTTTCCTTTTGTTTTGAGCGGCTCCGCAAATGATTACGCTGAATGACTTACCGACTCACAAAAACATAAAATAAACGGTCTGCCGGAATAAATCAAGCAGTGATTGGAAAAAATACCGTTTTTTTCGGGCACTCGGCCGGCTTCGCTCGCCTTGAACGGGTAGCGCCCCGACACCATCCTGCGCCTATTGCGACAACGGAGCAATAGCCCTATTTTGAAGCCGACACTCGGTCGAGGCGTTCTTCCAGTTCCAGCCAGCGTTCGGTGATCTGATCCAATTCGGTACGCAAGGCGGTCAATTCGTCATTCAATGCCTGGCTTTCGTGACCGTGTTCCCGGAAGAAATCCGGCGACTGGAAGACAGCTTCGATCTCCGCGATCCGCGCTTCCACCTCCGGGATGCGCTCGGTGATCAGGGCCAATTCCCGCTGTTCCTTGTAGGAGAGGCGGTTGCTTGCCGGGCGCGGTTTGGTCAGCGGTTCCGGTTTGGTTTTCGGGGCCGCCGGTTTCGGGGCCGCCGGTTCCGTGAGCGGCTTTTTGGATTCGTAGTAATCATAGTCGCCCGGCGTGTAAAAGACATTGCCCCGACCATCCAGCCCGATGATGCCGTCGCACACCCGGTTCAGGAAGTACCGGTCATGGCTGACCAGCAGCAGCGTGCCGGGATAATACGCCAGGGCTTCTTCCAACAGCCGCAGGGTGGAAAGATCCAGGTCATTGGTCGGTTCGTCCAGGATCAGCAGATTGCCGCCGCGTTTCAGGATCTTGGCCAGCGTCAGCCGGGCCTTTTCGCCGCCGGAAAGATACTTGATCTGGGTATTGATCCGGGCATCTTCAAAAAGAAAACGGCGCAGGTAGGAGCGCACCGTGATCTTGTCGGCACCCAATTCGATATTGTCGCGGCCCTCGGCGACTTCTTCGTAAACGGTACGCTCCTGATTCAGCACCAGTTTGTTCTGATCCACATAATTGCAGGTCACCGCCGGGGCGATTTTCACTTCGCCGCGGTCCGGCGACAGCTGCCCGGTGATCACTTTCAGCAGCGTGGTTTTGCCTGTGCCGTTGGCCCCCACCAGCCCGATCTTGCGGCCTGGATCGATGTCGCAGGTAAAATCGGAAAACAAGGGTTTGCCGTTGATGCTTTTGCTGATATTCAGCAGTTGCACACAACGATCCCCCAAGCGCGCGCCGGAGGGGATCTCCAGTTCCACATCGCCGATCCGTTCCGGGGCCTGCTGCGCCGCGGCTTCATCGTACCGCCGGAGCCGCCCCAGATTGCGTTTCAGCCGCGCTTTCGGGGAGCGGCGCACCCAGTCGATCTCCGAGCGCAGAAAATGCTGCCGTTTGGCCTCCATCAAATCTTCCGTGGCTTCCCGTTCCGCCTTGGCGGCCAGAAAATCCGCGTAGGAGCCTTCCACACTGAAAAATTGGCCGCGATCCAGTTCGATGATCCGGTCGACCGTGCGGTCGAGAAACATCCGGTCGTGAGTGATGGTCAGCACCGTGCCGCGGTAGCCGTTGAGAAATTGCTCCAGCCAGTTCACCGTGGCAATATCCAGATGGTTGGTCGGTTCATCCAGCAGCAGCAGATCCGGTTCCGCTGCAATCGCCCGCGCAAAGGCCACCCGCCGCTGTTCGCCGCCGGAAAGTTCCCCCACCGGCGCATCCGGACGGGCGATCTGCAGCCGGTCGATCAGGCTGGCCAGTTTCACCTCCGGATGCCACGCATCGTGCCGGGTCAGGATGTTTTCCAATGCTTCGTGTTCGGCTGCCGGGAGTCCGGGCGTTTCATAGCGGCGGCGGAGTTCGTAAAAATATTCCTGCCCCGACCGGATCAGATCCTGCGCGCACTGTTCCGGAGCCAGATTGAAGGTCTGCGGCAGCATGGCCACCCGCAAACCGCGGACCTGACTGATGACCGCATCCGGGATAACCAGATCTCCGGTAATGATGCGCAACAGCGTGGATTTGCCGCTGCCGTTACGCCCGACCATGGCGACTTTTTCGCCTTCGAGAATGTTCATGGCGGCATCGTTGAAAAGGGTTTGGGTCCCGATGGCGTAGTTCAGACCGGTAATCGACCAGAGGGGGCGGCTTTCGTTTATCATCCTGCTTGTAAAACTCCCGGAAAAATGTTGTCCGGATAACATAACACCGGAATCGGGTTCCGGCAACTTTTTTACCGGAGAATGTGGTGCGTTTCCGTCCGGCAGGGAAAATATTTTTTTGCAACTTATTGCTATTTGCGGCCGAAAGCGGTATATTACCGGCGATGTTGTTTCCATTTGTACAAAAACAGGATTTCAATATAAGAAAGGGGCTTGGGAATGAAAAAATCGATCTTCTCCTGTCATCGGTATCAATGGGTGATGATGTCCGGTTTGATCGCCGCACTCTGTTGCGGGGTGATGCCGGATGTTTCCGCCGCCGTCGCGCCGGGCAACCGGGAACTTTCCCGGCAGTTGGCTGCCGAGTGCATGGTGCTGTTGAAAAACGACCGCGAAGCCCTGCCGCTGCAACCGGGGGACCGGGTGGCGGTATTCGGTGCCGGGCAGATCGATTTCATCAAAGGCGGCTGGGGTTCCGGCGATGTGAATGTTGAACATGTGGTCAATCTGCTGGATGCCCTGCAGGTCAAGGAAAAACAATCGCTGCTGCAGCTTGCGCCGTCGGTCGTGGCCGCGTATCGGGCCAATGCCAAACTGGATCTGACCGGGGAACTGGTGCAGCAGGGCCGCCGCGAAGCGGACAAAGCACTGGTGGTGATCTCCCGCAACTCGGGCGAAGGCCGTGACCGTTCCCCCAAGGCCGGAGATTATTACCTGACGGAAAAAGAGGAAAACATGCTCCGGCTGGTTTGCGCGGGCGGCTTTGACCGGGTCATTGTGGTGCTGAATGTCGGCGGCGTGATCGACTGCGCCTGGCTGAAGCGTTATCCCGTTGATGCGTTGCTGAATGTGTGGCAGCCGGGCATGGAGGGCGGTCATGCGGCTGCCGATGTCCTGACCGGCACGGCTTCGCCCTCCGGACGGCTGACCTCCACCTGGGCCGCCAAATGGGATGAATATCCTTCCAGCGGCGGCTTTTTCCAGTCCCGTGATTATGTGAATTATGAAGAAGATATTTTTGTCGGATACCGCTATTTTGAAACCTTCGATCCGGCCGGCGAAAAGATCTGTTTCCCGTTCGGCTTCGGGCTTTCCTACACCACTTTTGCGATCGCTCCGGTAACGGCGCAGAACTGGGACGGTAAGATCGCGGTGTCAGTGGCCGTTACCAACACCGGCAAACGCCCCGGCCGGGAAGTCGTGCAGGTGTACTGCCGCGCCCCGCAGGGGAAACTGGGCCGCCCCGCCAAAGAATTGGTCGGTTTCGCCAAGACCGGCGTGCTTGCTCCCGGTGTCACCGAGCAGGTCACGATCAAACTTGAAATGAATGACATGGCCGCTTATGACGATACCGGTTGCACCGGTCAGAAAGGCTGTTGGGTGCTGGAAGCCGGTGATTATCAGATTCTGGCCGGTACTTCGGTCCGGGATCTGCTGCCGCAGCCGGTCATCACGGTCCGTCAGCCGGAACTGAAGGTCGTGGAAAAAGCCGTCACCCGCCTGACCCCGAATAAATTGCCCCGGCGGCTGATGGCCGATGGCAAATACAAAGAATTGCCCGTGACGCCGGATGCCGTTCCGGAACCCGGGATCGCGTTTTTCCCGGTCAAGCCGGCCGGTGCGACCACGATCGAAGCGGAGTTGTTCCAGCAGCGCAATGGCGGCAAAGTGGATATCTTCACGGATGAGTTCGGCATCGGCAAGTGCATCTCCTCCATGGATCGGGCAGGCTGTTTTGCCGCCTATCAGCTGGAAGTGGAAAAAGCCGGTAAATACGCGCTCCGGTTCCGCCTTGCCAACGGCCGTCCGGAAAATCCGGATCAGATGGACCTTTTCATCAATGGCAAGCTTTTTGCCGGTAAAGTGAAAGTTCCCCAGACCGGCGACGGACATCAGGGTGAATGGTACAACTTTATCGACCTGGACCCGATCGTGGTGGAATTGCCGGCCGGCCGGGTGGAATTGAAAATCCAGTCCAAAGGCTATTTTGTCAATATCGACTGTTTCCACATTGCTCCGGCGGAATCGATGACGGCCGCGTTTGCCGATGTTGACAAAGCAAAAGAGGTGCGCCGTCAGGAACGCCAGGCCATGTATGCCAAACATCAGAAGCGCCCGGATGTCAAAAAAGTGATGTTCCGGGAAGTTGCCGCCAATCCGGCTCTGCTGGATGATTTCATGGCCCAGCTTTCCGACATGGATCTGGTGAACCTGGCCAGCGGGTACGCCCCCCTGGTGCCGGGCGGTACCGGCCGTATCGGTGTGCTGGAAGATCTCGGCTGCCCCGGGGTGGAGACCTGTGACGGTCCTGCCGGGGTGCGTTTGAAAACATTTGCCACCGCCTGGCCCTGTTCCACCGCGCTGGCTTCCGGTTGGGATGTGGAGATGGCGGCCCGGCTGGGGCAGGCCGTTGCGGCGGAAGCCTTGCTCAATGGCGCGGATATCTGGCTGGCTCCGGGCATGAACATTCATCGCAACCCCATGTGCGGGCGCAATTTTGAATATTATTCGGAAGATCCCTTCTTGAGCGGCAAAATGGCGGCGGCATTGACCGGCAGCGTGCAGAAATGCGGGGTCGGCGTGACAGTGAAGCATTTTGCTTTCAACAACAAAGAAGGCAACCGCAACAGCAGCGACAGCCGGATTTCGGAACGCGCCATCCGGGAGATCTACCTGAAAGGTTTTGAGATCGTTATCAAAGAGGCCGATCCCTGGTGTCTGATGTCCTCCTACAACTTCATCAATGGCTGCGAAACCTCGGAAAGTCATGATCTGTTGAACGGGATCCTGCGGCAGGAATGGCAATACCGCGGTCTGATCATGACCGACTGGACCAACAACAGCCAGCATGAAAAAGAATTGCCGGCGGGCAACAACGTCAAGATGCCCCGCGGTTTGCAGGAACAGCTGCTGTATGCGCTGGAGGATGGCAGAATCACCCGGGAACAGTTGATCGGAAACGCCCGGTATGTCCTGGAATTGGTCCTTCGTTCCGGTGTGCTTCAGCGCAAAGGCTCCATCCGTAAATAAGCGAACCGCCCATGCCAACAGAAAAGAAAATTTGGACCAAAGGCTCGCTGACCTATACCACCGGCGGCGTGATCGTTTTGTTTTGCTGGCTCCTGTGGGGCGATTTTGCCTGGGGTCTCAAGGAGCGCGCCGTCGGCTTTGTGGCCGGTTTGATGGTAAAATCATTTGGTATCAGCAATTTCTGGTACGGTGTCATGATGACATCGTATCCGTGTTTCACCAATATTTTCCTGATGCCGGTCATCAGTTTCTGGTCCGACCGCCACCGCGGACGGCTGGGGCGGCGGATCCCATTTCTGCTGGTGACAACGCCGTTTGTGGTCGTGGGGCTGCTCGGGCTGGCCGTGACACCCGTGCTGGGGGCGAAACTGCATCAGATCATCGGTACGGATCTGGTTTCGCTCAATCTGGCCCGCCTGATCGTTTTTGCCGTTTTCTGGGGACTGCTGGATTTCGGGACCACGCTGACCAATGCGTTGTTTGTGGCGTTGGCCAATGACGTGGTGCCGACCGCTCTGATCGGCCGTTTTCTCTCCATGTTCCGCATGATGTCGCTCTTTTGCGCGGTGCTGTTCAACTACTGCATCCTCGGTTACGCCGAAACCCATTCCTTCCTGATTTTCAGCGGGCTCGGGATCTTTTACGGTATCGGGCTGTATTCGCTCTGTCTGAAGGTGAAAGAGGGCGAATATCCGCCGCCGGATATCGCCGCCGGGCAGCGGTATCATTTTCTGGATGCGGTGCGGACCTATTTCCGGGAATGTTTTGCTCTGCCCTATTACCGCTGGATGATCCTGGGACATGTTTTCAGCGTGCAGTCGGTTCTGGCCGTCAATATGTATGTGATCTTTTTTGCCAAAGATCTGGGAATGTCCACCGATGATTTCGGAAAAATGATGGCGGTGGTTTTCATGCTGTCATTCTGTTTGAGTTTTCTGTGGGGCTGGCTGGCCGACAAATTCCACCCCGTCCGGTGCGGCATGGTCTGTATCCTGCTGTTGATCGCGGTTCAGGCGGTGGGCGGATTCCTGATCGACAGCATCACCACATTCATGGCGATATTCATGCTGCACGAGTGTACCATTATGAGTTTCAATACCCTGATGGCATCGTATCCGCAGCGGCTTTTCCCGCGGGCCTATTTTGCCCAGTTCAATTCTGCCATGATGATGGTCCAGTCGATCTCGACCGTGCTGCTGGCACCGCTGTTCGGCTGGATCCTGGATATGCTGAACAGCCAGTATCGCTTTATTTTTCCCATCGGCTGTGTGCTGGGGATCTGCGGATTTATCTGTCTGGTGCAGACCTACCGGTATTATCAGTATTACGGCGGCGACTCCGGGTACCGGCCGCCCATGAAACAATGATCGGTTGGAGACGTTCATGATTCGGAAAAGAGTGCTTTTTGTCTGTCTCGGTAATATCTGCCGCAGTCCCATGGGGGAATTCCGGTTCCGTCAGCTGGTGGAGGAAAACGGTTTGTCGGCGTATTTTGAATCGGCTTCGGCGGCGACCAGCAGTGAGGAAACCGGGAATCCGGTCTATCCGCCGGCCCGGCGGTTGATGACGGCGCACGGGATCGATTGTTCCGCCAAACGGGCCCGGCAGTTGACGGCGGCCGATTACCGCGATTTTCATCTGCTGCTCGGCATGGACCGGGCCAATATCCGGGATATGAAACGCATCTGCGGCGGGGACCCGGATCACAAGATCCATCTGCTGCTGGATATCGTGCCGGATCATCCCCGGACAGAGGTCGCCGATCCGTGGTTTACCGGTAATTTTGAAGCGGCGTGGCAGGATATCGATGCCGGATGCCGGGCCTGGCTGGAGCGGTTGTTGGAAAAATAGCCGTGAAAAAGGCTTGCATTTTTTCTTTTCCGGCAGCATATTATTGGTCAGAAAAAACAGTGACAGGCAGGGCGTATTCTGCCTGAAAAAAGAGGAAACATACAGTGAAAGATCCGGTTGTTATCATGCCGTGCCTTGACATGCGTCAGGGACGCGTTGTCAAAGGTGTGCATTTTGTCGATATCGAAGATGCCGGTGATCCGGTGGCCTGCGCCCGTGCCTATTGCGCCGCCGGGGCCGATGAACTGGCTCTGCTTGATATTACCGCAACGGTCGAAAACCGCGGTACGCTGCTGGATGTCGTCAGCCGGGTGGCGGAGGTTTGCACGGTTCCGTTCACCGTTGGCGGCGGGATCTCCGATGTCGCTTCGGCGGCGGCGGTGCTGCAGGCCGGGGCGGACAAAATTTCCACCAGCAGTGCGGCGTTCCGCAAACCGGAGATCATTCCGGAAATGATCCGCGAATTCGGCCCCGATGCCGTCACCGTGGCGATCGATGTGGATGTCAACCCGGCCATGCCGTCCGGTTACGAAGTGTATATCGACGGCGGGCGCACGGCCACCGGGTACGATGCGGTGGAGTGGGCCAAACGGGTCGATGGTTACGGCGTCAAAGTGATCCTGCCGACCAGCAAAGCCGGTGACGGCGCGCGTACCGGCTACGATCTGCCGGTGATCGAAGCCATGCACCGGGCCTGCCGGGCCGGGATCGTGGCATCCGGCGGTGCCGGGACCATGGAGCATTTCCTGCAGGCGGCTCAAGCCGGTGCATCGGTGTTGCTGGCCGCCTCGGTTTTCCATTTCCACCTGATCGATATCGGTGAACTCAAGGCATTTTTGAAGGCCAACGGCGTGGCGGTCCGCTGACCGCGGCGATCACGCTGTCTGACGACACAAAAAAAC
The DNA here is from genome assembly GCA_017414565.1 of Lentisphaeria bacterium. GTDB lineage: Bacteria > Verrucomicrobiota > Lentisphaeria > Victivallales > Victivallaceae > RGIG1931. Next base: position 8,908 of record JAFQLP010000120.1, read on the forward strand.
GCGTTCCGCTGCCGGTAACGCGTTTTTTTATGCCCGGGTTACAGGTCGCGCCCGTAATAGAGCTGCACCCGTTCACAGATTTCATCCAGCCAGCGGTCATCGCCCAGATGTTCGGCAAAACGGCGGTTGGGCGAAAACGCCAGCGGATCGTTTTCCTCCGGCGCATGAAGATCGGTGCCGCCGCACGACAACAAACCGTTTTTTTCGCAGTATTTCCGCCAGAAAAAGCCGTTCTGCGGGGCCGTGGAGGGGTGGGCGCATTCGATCCCGTCAAAACCGGAAAAAGCCCGGAGTTCCTCCATCCGGTTCAGGTCGCATCCCAGAAAATAATCGGTCGGGTGGGCGATCAGCATCACGCCGCCGGATGCGTGGATGATCCGGCTGACTTCGTCTGCGCCGGGGGGGGACGGCAGGAATTCATTCCGGTAAGGTTTTATCCGTTCCCACATCGCAGCCCGGTTGGGGATCATGCCTTTGGCAATCCAGTAGTCCATTTGGATTTCGTTGCGGACATGGGTGATGCCCTGCTGTCTGACGACCCGTTCCGGCCGATACTGCAACAACAGTTTTTCCCGTTCTTCCCGGGTGTATTCCCCGCCGAGTTTGGCGGCAAGCGCGGAGAACCCGTCCCCCATGTCCCATTGATACCGGTGCAGAGTGTCCTGCAGTTTCTTCCATTCCCCATCCGGTTCCCACGGCAGCCCGAGGCAGACAAAATCCATATCGCCCCAGGGGGTGGAACAGGTGATTTCCGCTGCGGTGAAAAATCCCACATCCGGATATTGCCGGGCGGTTTCCCGGAGTTCCGGCAGTACATCAAAATTGTGGTGATCGGTAATGGCGATGGCACGCAGACCGTTTTGCGCGGCCATCCGGAAATAATACGCCGGTTCCGCACAGGCATCGTAACTGTAATAGGTGTGCAGGTGAAGATCATAGGTTGCCAGATAACGATTCATATATCCTCCTGTTGCGGCCGGTCGTGCTACCGGTTCCGGGGTTCCCCGACAAAGCGTTTGATATGCAGCACCGGATATACGCCGCCAGCCATCAAAAATACGAATGCCAGCACAAAATATACCCGGAAAAGCGTGTACGGTTCCGGCGAATCGGTCAGCATCTGGGCCAGTTTCATGGTGCCGCTGGCCAGCATCAGGCCGACGAAACCGGCCCCTGCGCCGTGGATCAGGGCGGAAAAGATCGAGGCCGCCACCTGATGGCGCACCGGCAGGGCACGCAGGAAATACTGCGCCGAAGCATTGCCGACCGCGACCGAACTGAAGCCGGCCAGAAAGAACGGCACCGCCGCCAGCTGCCAGCAGTAGGCGGGCGGCATGAAGATCCAGCAGAAACATTGCAGCAGCAGCATGATATAACCGATGATGATGACCCGGCAGATCCCGAAATAATTGACCAGCCGGGCGGCGAACCGGGACATCACCGCCCCGATGGCAAACTGCAGCAGTATGAACAGCAATGCGCCGGTATCGCTGACCCCGCATCCCCGTTTGAGTGTCAACATGCCCATCGGGCAGATTATGATGGTGGAGATCGCGTAGGAGCATTGCGCTTTCAGATAACTCCGGTAATGGGAATTGCGCCAGAGGTGTATGAATTCGGGCAGGAGCGGCCGCCGGGCGGAATCGCTGATCGCAGGGCTTTCATCAATTTTGGCAAAGACCCGCGATGATGTGAAGCCGCAAACCGATCCGACAAGGATGACGCAAAACAGCATCCACAGCGACTGATTGAAGTTGAGTATCAGCGAAACCATGAGCAACGCCAGAAAAGCAGTCAACTGAAAGGCGGAACTGTTGTTTGCCAACATCCGGGCACGTTCATTTTCGGTGGTGATTTCGCCGATCAACGGGTTTGCCATGACACACCCGGCACCCCGGAATCCGTAAAACCCGAAAGCCCCGAGCAGTACGGCCGCCATGGCCAGATTCTGCTGCCCGAAATAGAACAGCGGCGCGGCGGTGGATACCAGCAATGCCGCCAGATTGCGCAGTACCCAGAAGATGGATTGACTCTGGGCGGCACCGACCCGGGCTGTTACCCATTTGCCGAGCGGGAGCAGCAGATATCCCACATAGACCATGGAGCCGAGCATGGCGATCAGGACATTGGGCATGTCGATCTTGACGGCAAAAAGAATGATCACCGTTTCGCCCAGACACATGTAGGAAAATCCATTCAACAGATTGAAATGCAGCCAGTGGCGTTGCGAACGGAGCTGCTGTTCTCGGGTGAGCGGGCCGGGGCGAAGCACAGGAAAATCCTTTCAAAAAAAAAGTCATTCAGAAAATATATGTCAGGTTGGTAAAAAATCAACCGTTGAAAATAAAGTTGCCGTCCGGATTTTCCGGTCCGGATGGATGTTTTTTTGCGGAATATGGTGTATAGTATGGGAGGCAGGTGTGACGGGAGATAAAAAATGGACGTAACCGGCAGAATTTTTGATTTACAGCGGTTTTCGATACAGGACGGTCCCGGCATCCGGACAACGGTTTTCCTGAAGGGTTGCCCGCTGCGGTGCCGGTGGTGTCACAATCCGGAATCACAGCGGTGGCAGATCGAAATATCGCTGGCCGCGGACCGGTGCGGCGATTGCGGGAAATGTGTCGGGGTATGCCCCGCGTCGTGTCATACGCTGTCCGCAGCGGGACATGGATTCGACCGCTCGGAATGCCGGAACTGCGGGGCTTGTGCGGCTGCATGTCTGCGGGGGGCGTTATCGGTCATCGGCCGGGATGTGTCGGTGGATGACGTTCTGCAGGAGGTTTTGACAGACCGGTGCTTTTACGAAACCTCCGGGGGCGGCATGACGGTTTCCGGCGGGGAACCGATGATGCAGTTCCCGTTTACGCTGGCCCTGTGCCGTGCCGCCAAAAATGCCGGTCTGCATGTGGCTCTGGATACATGCGGCGAAGCGGCATGGGAGGATTACGAACAGATCTTGCCCTGGGTCGATCTGGTTTTGTACGATATCAAAGCGATGGATCCGGTCAAACACCGGGAATTGACCGGGGTGGATAATGGTCGTATTCTGGAGAATTTGCGGCGATTGGACGCCGCCGGGAGCCGGATCTCGATCCGTTGCCCGCTGATTCCCGGATGCAACGATGATCCGGTGCATTGGCAGATGGTCGCGGATCTGGTTTCCGGCTTGAAACAGGTCCGGGAGGTCACATTGCTGCCCTACCACGCCATGGGGGCGGGCAAAAGCCGCCGGTTGGGGCGGGAACCGGATCTGGAGCAGGCCCCGGCTCCGGCGGAAAAAGTGAAAGAACGGGTGGATTGGTTGATACCGCGTTGTCCGGTAAAAGTATCGGCACCGGGAATGTGAGGAAAATAGGAATATGGAAGCATTGGAAAGACTGCGGCAGAAGATCCTTGATTCAGACAATCGGGCGTGTTTTATTGAACGGGAAACGATTTTGCTGGAACATGCACCGGAAACCGCCGCATTGCCGGCCGGCGATCGCTACGCGTATGAATTCCGGCTGTTGGCGGAAAATCTTTCGGTGCCGATCGACCCGGATGATCGGTTTGCCGGCCGGATGGTGGAGGGGATCTGGGACCGCAGTGAACCGTTTTCCCGGCTCGGTCTGGGCAGCCGCGGCCATATCACGATCCCGATGGGGACGATCCTGCAATGCGGTTTGCGCGGCATTGCCGGTGAAGTTTCGGCCAACGCCGCACGGATCGGCACGCCCGAAGCGCATTGGTTCGAGCAGCAGGCGTTGGCGTGTATCGATGCCATCCGCTGTTATTGCGATCGTTATGCCGATGCGGCCGAAGCCATGGGCAAAACCGAAATGGCCCGGGCGTTGCGGACGGTCCCCTATGGTCCGGCGTATGATTTTTATTCGGCCCTGCAGTCGATCTGGATGATGCAGTTCATTTGTAGCACATTCTGCGGTGCCCGGGATTTTGCGCCGGGGCGCATTGACCGTTACCTGCCGGCGTTTACCGGGACATGTCCGCCGGAAAAACAGGTGGAACTGCTGGCATTTTTCCTGGTCAAATTCAACGAGATCACCGGGACCTGTACGGATAATTACGCCATCAAACCGACTCCGTGTCCGGCAACCAAACAATATTTGACATTGGGACCGGATTTTCCGGATATCGCCGGACGGATCGTCGAAGCGGCCCGGTTGGTCCGGCTGCCGCAGCCGACCCTGAATTTCCGGTTGCGGGATGATTTTGAATTGGCCGGGCGGGCGGCCTATGCCATTGATGCCCAGTGCAATTTTTTCAACGACCGGCTGCTGTTGAACAAATTGCTCAATATGGGGATCGCGCCGGAGGTGGCGGAGGATTATTGTTTTACCGCCTGCAACCGGGTGGATCTGCCCGGCACGCTGTCGAACCTGATGTGCCGGATCGATTGTTTCGACAATTCTATGGTGTGGTTCCGCGAGGCGGTGGTCGGGGCGGCATCGTACC
>JAFQLP010000121.1 GCA_017414565.1 Lentisphaeria bacterium
CACGGCTTCGCCGTATGAAGCGGCACGTTGTGCCATGAAGCGCACCTGCGGTGCATGAAGCGAAGCCTGACGGCTTCATTTTTTTGCCCGAATTTCGGGCAAAAAAAATGGTCGGGATAGCGAGATTCGAACTCGCGACCTTTTGACCCCCAGTCAAACGCGCTAAACCAAGCTGCGCTATATCCCGACACAAATATTCACGGCACACCATTCCGGCACGTCGTACCTCTACTATATCATCAACATCCGTTTTTGCAAGCCCTTTTTTATTTTTTCCATCAAAATCCATCCATTGCCACATTCCGCCCTTGCTTATTCCCGCAACCATGATACATTATTCCGGGACTATTATACAGCAATATCGCGCCCGCACGGGCGCGCCCGTAAACCGGGAAAAACATTCAAGAAAGCAGGAGACACTATGGAAGGCGATTTCACTTGTTATCAGAACCCCCTCACCGGTCGTTACGCCGGCAAAGAAATGAGTTATCTCTGGTCGCCCCAATTCAAACACGCCACCTGGCGCCGCCTCTGGCTCGCCCTCGCCACCGAAGAAAAAGCCCTCGGTCTGGACATCACCGATGAACAGATCGAACAGATGGCCGCCCATCTCGATGATATCGATTTCGAGGCCGTTGCCAAGGTCGAAAAAGAACTCCGTCACGATGTGATGAGCCACATCCATGTTTTCGGTGCCCAGTGCCCCGCCGCCATGCCCATCATCCATCTCGGCGCAACCAGCTGCTATGTCACCGACAACACCGAACTGATCCAGATGCGCGACGGCTTGAAGATCATCCGTCAGAAACTGCTCAAACTGATCCGTCAGATCGCCGATTTCGCGCTGGCCAACAAATCGCTGCCGACCCTCGGCTTCACCCATTACCAGCCGGCCCAGCTGACGACCGTCGGCAAACGCTTTTCGCTCTATCTGCAGGATTTCCTGATGGACCTCGAACAACTGAACTTCCAGTTGGAACAGATCCCGTTCCGCAGTGTCAAAGGTACGACCGGAACCCAGGCGTCTTTCCTCGCCCTTTTCGATGGCGATCACGACAAAGTCCGCGAACTCGAACGCCGCATTGCCGCCCGCATGGGCTTTGACCGGATCGTTGCCGTTTCCGGCCAGACCTACACCCGCAAAGTCGATTACTTTGTGGTCTCCGTGCTGGCCGGGATCGCCCAGTCCGCTTCCAAAATCGCCACCGATATCCGGTTGCTTGCCAATCTCCGCGAAATGGAAGAACCTTTCGGCAAAAAACAGATCGGCTCCAGTGCCATGGCCTACAAACGCAATCCCATGCGCAGCGAACGCATCTGCTCCCTGGCCCGTTATCTGCTGACCCTGCCGAACAACAACGCCATCACCCACACGGTGCAATGGTTTGAACGCACCCTCGACGACTCCGCCAACCGCCGCATCGTGCTGCCGGAGGCTTTCCTGACGGCGGACATCATCCTTTCCATCCTGATCGACGTGACCTCCGGGCTGCAGTTGTGGCCCAATGTGATCAAACGCCGCGTCATGGCGGAACTGCCCTTCATGGCGACCGAAAACATCCTGATGGCGGCCGTCAAAGCCGGCGGGGACCGTCAGACGCTCCACGAAGTCATCCGCGTGAACTCCATGGAAGCGGCCCGGCGCATCAAAGAAGAAGGCGGCGACAACGATCTTTTGGACCGGCTCCGCCGCGCTCCCGAATTCGCCGCCGTGGCCCCGCATTTTGATGAACTCGTCGATCCGGCCAAATTCATCGGCAGAGCCCCGGAACAGGTCGAAGATTTCATCCGCGACGAAGTCGAACCGGTCCTCCGCCGTTACGCCGACGAATGGCAGAGTGCCAGCGTGGATGCCGTCAACGTCTGACCGGATCGCAAAAAGGAAACGATATCATGGCTTTTCTGGATGATAATTACCTGATCACCTCGGCCGCCGGCAAACGCATTTACGATGCCATCCGGGATCTCCCGGTGGTGGACATGCACAACCATGCCAATGTGGCAGAGATCGCCGCCAATCAGCCCTACCGGAACCTCTGGCAGCTGCTCGGCGCGACCGATCACTATGTGTGGGAGATCATGCGTAAATGCGGCGTTCCGGAAGAACGCATCACCGGGTCCGCCTCGGATCAGGAAAAATTCTTCGCGCTGGCCGAAGCAATGCCGCTGATGGTCGGCAATCCGGTTTATGAATGGACCCATCTGGACCTGCGCCGCTGTCTGGGGATCGAAGAAGAACTGAGTGCCGCCACCGCCGCCGCCGTCTGGCGCAAAGGGCTGGAGGCACTGGCCGATCCCGCCAATCTCCCGCAGGAATTGCTGAAGAAACTCCGGATCGAAAGTTTCTGTTCCACCGATGATCCGGCCGACACGCTGGAGCATCACGATGCCGTCAATCAGGCCTTCGGGCGCATCATCGTCCGTCCCACCTGGCGGCCGGATGCCGCTATGAATATCGATGCTCCCGGCTGGCTCCCTTACATCCAGCGGCTGGGGGCCCGTTACAACAAACGCATCTGCACCTATGCGGATCTGATCGAAACGCTCCGGATCTCGCATGGATATTTCCACGAACACGGCTGCCGCGCCAGCGATCACGGGGTGGAATATCCCCCCTGCCGGGCGGCACTCAACAAAGCGGAACAACTCTTCCGCCGCGCCTGCGACGGCGAACCGCTTTCCCGTCAGGAGGCGGATGCGTTCCGCGGCAGATTCCTTTACGAAACCGCCAAGATGGATGCCGATCGCAACTGGGTTTTCCAGCTGCACGCCGGTCCCGTCCGCAATGTGCGCCGCAATCTGATGGATGCGCTCGGCCCGGACTCCGGCGGCGATATCTGCTCGCTGCATCAGAATTTCCTGCCCGGTATGCTGGAACTGCTCAACCGCTTCGATGACCGGTTGAAGGTCGTGCTTTACACGCTCGATCCGGCGCAGCAGCCCACGCTGGCTACCGTGAGCCGCGCTTTCGGCAACCGGGTGCGCCTCGGTGCCCCCTGGTGGTTCAATGACACGCCGTACGGCATCCGCACCCAGTTGGATTACATTGCCTCGGTCGATCTTTTGAGTGCCTTTACCGGTATGGTTTCCGACTCGCGGAAGATCACCAGTTACGGTTCCCGGTTCGAAGTTTTCCGCCGGGTGCTGGCCGATGTGCTGGGTGTCATGGCCGATCGCGGTCAGGCTCCGGAGGAACTGCTGATCCGGACCGCCATCCAAATCTGCTACGATGGCCCCAAACAGTTTTTTGATCTTTGAAAATACCACAGATAAACACTAACCACAGGACAGAAAATGACCAAAGTTAAAAGTGATCTCTACAAGAACGCCGGTGTTGATATCGACCTTGCCGTATCGCTGCTGGGACAGGTGAAAAGCAAACTGGCGGCGGCGCGCCGTCCGGAAATGCTCGCTCCGATCGGCGGATTCGGCGGGCTTTTCCAGCTGGATCTTTCCAAATACCGCGAACCGGTGCTGGTTTCGAGTATCGACGGCGTGGGAACCTAACTCATCATCGCCATGATGATGGAAAAATTTGACACCGTCGGTCACGATATCGTCAACCACTGCATCAACGATATTTCCGTACAGGGTGCCGAACCGATCTATTTTCTGGACTACATCGGCATCGGCAAACTCCGCAGCCCGCTTTATGAACAGGTCCTCTCCGGTATCGCCGAAGCCTGTACCGCGGCCAACTGCGCCCTGCTCGGCGGCGAAACCGCAGAAATGCCCGGCATGTACGGCAACGATTTTGACCTGGTCGGCGTGATCACCGGCGTGGTCGAAAAATCCAAACTGATCACCGGCGAAAAGATCCGGCCCGGCCACGTCGCCATCGGCATGGCATCCAATGGTCTGCACACCAACGGCTTCAGCCTGGCCCGCAAGATCCTCTTTGCCAAATGCCGCCTGACGGTGGACAGCCGGCTCGATGAACTCGGCGGCGAAACCGTCGGCGAAGCCCTGCTCCGGCCGCATATTTGCTATTACCCCGCCGTGCGGCAGGCGATGGCGGAAAATCTGGCTCTGGACGGCATCGCCCACATCACCGGCGGCGGTCTCTATGACAATGTGCCGCGGATCCTGCCCAACGATGTCAGCGTGCATTTCAACTGCTCCAAATTGCCGGTGCCGCCGATCTTCAATTACATGGTGCGCGAAGGCGAAGTGGACCCCGTGGAAGCCTACCGGGTCTTCAACATGGGTGTCGGCATGGTGTGGTTCGTGGCCCCGCAGGATGTTGACCGTGCGCTGGAAGTCTGCCGGACCAACGGCTTTACGGCGGAAATCATCGGAGAAGCTGTCAAAGGCGACCGCAGCGTTATCATCGACTGACCGGAGCACACGGATATGCAATCAAAAATCGGCAAACTGCGGGATATCGGCAAAACATTCCGGGCGGCGGTCAGCGTTATCACGGAACTTGCCCCGGGAGAAAACGGTGCCAAACAGTACCGGCGGGCCGCCATGGCTCTTTACAAAACCGTACTGGCCGGGCCCGGCCGTCTCACCGCCCGGGATCTGCAGGAAGTGCGGGATCTGCTCCGCAGTTTGCCGCCCGCGGAACTCGATGAACTTATTGCCATGCTCCATTCGGCAGAGGTCATCACGGTCGATGAACTGGCAACCGGACTCAGTGGTCTGCCCGGACCGGAACAGCACCGGCTGTTGGAAAGTGCCATCAAACTGGCGGTGCGTTCCAACCGGTTGGAGATCAATCACGCCTATCTGGCCGGCATTGCCGAGCGGCTCCATTACGGAGCGGCGGCCTTTGAAGCCAAGATCGTCGAACTCAAGATGCAAGAGGGAAACCGCCGCAATCTGATCCGTTCCGGGGCCGGTATTCTGGCCGCACTGCTGGTGCTGCTGGTCTTTATCGTTACGGCGACTTTGCTGAAATCGGTGATCTTCGGGCTAATCCTGGCCTATGTCGTGCTGCCGCTGGAAAAATATTTCTACCGGCGGCTGGGCGATCCGCATTCGCTCCTTCATCTGCTCTCCCGCGGCGGGCGGAAAATCACCGCACCGTTCCACCGGCTGACGGCCGCCATCCGGCGGCAGCCGCCGCTGTCACCGGAAGAAGAAGAAAAAAACGCGCAGAACCGCCGCATCACCCGGGCCGTTTCGCTGGCAGCGGTATCCTTTTTTGCCATCGCCGCGGTCCTGCTGGTGGTCTTCACACTGCTGGTCGGTAATTATGTATCAACGCTGAAGACCCGTACCGCCATGCGGCGGCAGATGGTGGCGGAGGCTCCCGCCGTACCGGTCCGGGACCCGGCCGGGCCCACCGGGGGAACTGCGGTTCCCCTCCCCAAACCGGTGACAACGCTGTTGCAGTCGGTGCAGCACGGACTGGATCAGCTGCGCATCAAATTTGACCGGATGCCGCTGGTGCAATACGGGGTCGACGCCATTGAAAACATGCTCCACGATCAGGCAACGCAGGAAAAACTGCTGTCGTTTCTTTTGAAGCGGGGCAGCGGTATGGTATCGGTAACGACCGGCATCCTTGCCGGGATCTGCGCGCTGCTGGCAGATCTGCTGCTGACGGTGTTTTTCTTTCTGTTGTTTCTCCACGGCATGGCCCGGTTCTGTGCCAGTCATCCCGGCAGCAACCGGCAGAACGAATACCTGGTCCGGACGGTGCTGAACGGCAACTGGCTCCCCGGGGTCCGGGAGGAAACGGTGGCGGAAGCCGAGCGCATCATCAGCGAAATCATCAACAAACTCAAGGTCTGGGTGCGCGGCTATCTGACATTGATGCTGGTGGACGGAACCGTTTATACCACCTTGTTTTATTTCCTCAAGGTCCCCTATTTCTTCATTCTCGGACCGCTGGCCGGCTGCGGCATCCTGCTGCCCTACATCGGCCCGATTTTGAGTGCGGTATTCACGGTACTGGTGACACTGGCGGTCGGCAGTGCGGATGTACCGACCAGCCAGATCATCGGCATCATCTGCTGTTATCTGGTTTACAACGGCATCATTGAACAATTCATCCTTTATCCGCTGGTCATTGGCGAAGCCATCGGGCTGACGACGCTGGAAACGATCATCGTGGTTCTGCTCGGTGCCATTTTTGCCGGTATCCCCGGTATGATCCTGGCATTGCCGGCGGCATCTGTTCTGAAATATCTGGTTCCCCAGATCTACCATTGTTTCGATCAA
>JAFQLP010000122.1 GCA_017414565.1 Lentisphaeria bacterium
AATCCGTTCACCGTGGGCATTCCGGTCCGGTTGCGGAGTTTGAGCCGCGGGACCAGCAACCCGACGGTGATAAAATCGCGGTACGGCAGTCCGGCGGCGATCTCACGCCCCTCCGGCGACAGAGCCGATCCCATTGCCGCGGCCAGATCGCATACCGGCATGGAGGAAAAAAACACATCCCCGGTGATCTCCGCCGCATCGCCCGCCACCTGCACCGCCGCGATCCGGCCATGTTCTGCGCGGATACCTGTCACCGCCGCATTCAACCGGATCTCGCCGCCGCGCCGGCAGATCTCCTCTGCCATTTTTTCCCACAACTGCCCCGGTCCGAACTTGGGATACCAAAAAGACTCGATCAGCGATGTTTCCACCTTCCGGTTGCCGCCCGGCAACAGTTTCCGCTTCAACAAAGCGGCAATCGAAATACCTTTCACCCGCTGCCGTCCCCAATCGGGTGCGATGGCGGAGGGGTGGATGCCCCACAGTTTTTCGGTATAATCTTCAAAAAACATCCGGTACAGGGCCCGCCCGAAACGGTTGATGTAAAAATCTTCCAATGAACGCTCCCGGCGCGGCAGCAGAGCCGTCCGCAGATAACTCAAACCGGCCGCACAGGTCCGCCCGATCCCCATGGCGGCGATCGTCCGCCGCGAAAATGACACCGGATAATCGAAAAAACGGTTGCGGTAAAAGATCCGGGATACCCGGCGCCGTTCCAACATCACCGGATCGGTCTGCTCCGGGTCCGGCCCGTCGCCGGTGAATGCGGTCCGGCCCAACAGCCGGTCATCACACGCCGGAGCCCCCTGCGGCGGCAGCAACGACAACCACAGATCCGTCACCTTGCGGCTCTTGGAGAAAAAACGGTGCCCCCCGATATCGATCCGGTTGCCGTGATATCGCTCGGTACGGGATATCCCCCCGATGCGGTCCGAAGCCTCCAGAATCACCGGCTGCCAATCGGGATACCGCAGCAGTTCATACGCGGCAGTCAATCCGGCCGGACCGGCTCCAATGATGATCGCCCGCTTTTTCGCCATATCCGTCTCCTGCCGCCGATCGCCCGACAATCCGGATCAGCGCACATTCTCCACGGTCAATTCCGGCGACACAAATTCCCGGAGTTTATCTTCCACCGTATGCTTGAGCGTGGCCCCGGCCGCCGGACAGGAGGCACAATGCCCCTGCAACCGGACAACCACCCGGGTCCCCTGCAGATCGACCAGTTCGATCCCGCCGCCGTCGCGCTCCAGCAGGGGTTTGATTTCGCGGTCGATGATCTCCTGCACCCGGGCCACCCGCTGACCGACCGGCAGATTGACAAAATCCGGAGCCGGCACCGGCCCGTTCCGCCAGAGTTCGTCAAGCACATTCTGAATATCGTCCAGACAGGCTCCGCAGGCCCCGCCGGCTTTGCAGTAATTGGTGACTTCCTCCGCCGTCCGGAGATTGTTTTCCCGGGCGACTTTGCGGATCTTGACATCGGTCACGCCGAAGCAGTGGCAAACGATCCGCCCGTCATCATCATCATCTTTCTGGAACGGATTGGGTTCATTCCGGTAATTGGCGATGGCCGCCTGCAATGCCTCCATGCCCATGACCGAGCAATGCATTTTTTCTTCCGGCAGGGAGCCGAGCAGTTTGACGATATCCTGGTTGGTGACCTGCAATGCTTCTTCGATGGTCATCCCTTTGATCAATTCGGTCAAAGCGGAACTGGAAGCGATCGCGCTGACACAACCGAAGGTCTTGAACTTCACATCGGCGATGCGGCCGTTTTCGTCCAATTTGAATGTCAGGCGCAAAGCGTCGCCGCAACTGGCATTGCCGACTTCACCGATACCATCCGGATTCTCAATTTCCCCGATATTTTTCGGATTGAGAAAATATTCCATGACTTTCTGGCTGTAATTCCACATTTTATTTCCCCTCTTTCACGGCAGTCCCGGCGGCGGCACCGGAGCCCGCCTGACCGGCATCCTGCCGGGGTTGCTGCTGCCAGCGTTCTCCGACAGCGGCCACGATCCCGGCCAGTTCCTGTCTGGTCCCGGCATCCGCCACCCGGTCACGCTTCAAAATACCTTCGAGATAACAAAAAACCAGGCGGTGAGCATTGGCGTTGGCTTTCAAAGACCACTGCGCCGCGCTCCCCAGCATGTATGTATTGAGATTGCGTTTATCCTGTTCGGTCGGTTCTTTTTTCTGCTTGTATTCATCCGGCGTGATGCCGTACTGGAGGTTCCGCAGCAATTCCACCAGTTTGCCGATCGGGGCAACCTGACCCGTGGCAAAAAATTCGCTCCACAACATATCCAGATGCCACGGGGTCTCCGGCGCGGCAACAGCAAACGGATTCCCGCCGGCAGGAACGGCCCGCCGGGCCTCGGCCGACAACCGTCCGACCGCCTCGCCGCCCAACTGCATGGCGACCAGAGCCGCCGCGTTCAATCCGGCCCCCTCAAGCGTGTTGACGTAATCGGCCAATGCCGCATGAAGCTGGGGGTTTTCCTTGAATGTGTGGTAAAAGAAACAGAGCATCGGCATGGGCGAAAACGGTTTCTTTTTCAATTCCGGAAAACTGCTGATGAATTTTCTCAAAGCGGGGATCAACTGATCCGGTTCCGGATGGCTGTAATACCCCATCACCCATTTGCTCAAATCATCCACCGAAGCAAATTCCTTTGCTTCTGCCGGAGCCGTCCGCAACTCGATGGAACTGTTCAGGACTTTTTCATCGCCATTGTTGGCATCCACCAGTTTCACCTCGATCCGGTACTGTCCCGGAGCGGCGGTTTCCGGAAAAACCACATTCACGATCCGGGGATAAACAAAAAACATCCGGGGATTGCTGCATGCCACCGTCACCCGTTCCAGCGGCGCGGCACCGGTGCAGAAAAAAATCTCCCCCGCCGGATCGTAGATGGTAATGTTGCAGTCAATGGCCGACTTGCCGTCAACGACCGAAGCCCCGCTCCACAACATCCGGATCATAAAGGGCTGCCGCGGCCGCACCGAAGACACCGTCCACAGGACCGGCGGGCGGCCGGCAAAGGTCCGCCACTGATCTTCAAGATTGCGGGAAACCGTAGGATAGGCAATCCCGTCAAAAGCCATCGCCCCCCACACGCCGAGAAGCGTTGCCAACAGCAGACAATATTTCAGCATAAACATTCCCCCATTCCGGCAACTGTTACTGGTACAGTGCCATTTCTGCGGCGATCGCCGCCTGAATGCTGCTGACCGTGTCCGCCAGTTTGATTCGGCTGGTGTCGCGGCAGCTGCGGGTACGGAATTCGACCTCGCCGTCAGCCAGCGATTTGGGCGACACCACCAGCCGGAGCGGAATGCCCAGCAGGTCGGCATCGGAGAACATGAACCCGGCCTTTTCGCCGCGGTCATCGTAAAGCACCTCGATCCCGGCGCGGGTCAGTTCATCGTACAACCGGTCGGCGGCCTCGCCGACCCCTTCTTTGCCCGGATTCAGCGCGCACAACTGCACCTGATACGGCGCGATCGACATCGGCCAGATCGGACCGTAATCATCGCAGCTCTGTTCGATCACCGCGGCCATGGCCCGGCCGACCCCGATCCCGTAGCATCCCATGATCATCGGATGGGTCTTGCCGTCGCGATCCAGGAATTCGCACTTCATCGGTTCGGAATATTTGGTGCCGAGCTGGAAGATGTTGCCGACTTCGATCCCGCGCGACATCACCAGCGGTTCACCGGTCACCGGACACGGATCGCCTTCGCGCACCGTCACGATATCGCCGACAATGATCTTGCTCCGGTCGGGCAGATCCCGTTCAAAATTGAAGTTCCGGTAATGATAATCCGGTTCATTCGCGCCGACCACCAGATTGTTGGTCTCCACTGCCGAATGGTCAAAGACGATGGTACAGCCGGACGGATCGACCGACAACGGCGAAGCAAAACCGGGTTCACAACCGATCCGGCGGATGGCTTCATCATCGGCGAATTTCAGGTTGGCGCACTTCACCAGATTGCCGAGTTTGGTTTCGTTGACCTCAAAATCGCCGCGCACGACCGCAAAAATCAATTCCCCGGTGTCGGCGTTCTGCAAAAAGACCGCTTTGCCGGTCTGTTTGGCCTCGATCCCCAACATGGCCGCCACTTCTTCGATGGTTTTGGCACCGGGCGTGGCGACTTTTTCCAACGGCTGCGGCTCGGATTTTTCGTAGGTCCATGCCGCCACCGCGATCTCCCGGTTGGCCCGGTACGAATAATCGGGCGAAGTAAAGAGCGTATCTTCGCCGCATTCGCAGACCGCCATGAATTCGTGGGAGACTTTGCCGCCCATCATACCGGAATTGGCTTTGATGGACAACACATTTTTCATCCCGATCCGGCGAAAAATGCGGACATACGCTTCATGACAGCGTTCGTAATACGCTTCCAGATCCTCCTGCGATGCGTGGAACGAATAGGCATCTTTCATGGTGAATTCCCGCACCCGGATCAGACCGGCGCGGGGCCGGGCTTCGTCGCGGTACTTGGTCTGGATCTGATAGACCATCACCGGCAACTGCCGGTAACTGTTGACTTCGGTACGGAGCAACTGCACGACCGCCTCTTCATGGGTCATGCCCAGCAGCATGGGTTTGTGGTTGCGGTCCTCAAAGCGGAGCAATTCGGCCCCCACGGAATCGTAACGGCCGGATTCTTTCCACAATTCGCCGGGCAGCACCACCGGCATCAGCACTTCCTGACCGTCGATGCGGTTCATTTCTTCGCGGATGATCGCTTCGATCTTGGCGATGATGCGTTTCCCCACCGGAAGCAGCGAATAGATACCGGTGGAAACCGGACGGATATAACCGCCCCGGATCAGAAATTGATGACTGACGGTCTGGACATCCTTCGGCGTTTCCTTGATCCGGCGGCCGACAAGTTGAGACATGCGCATGATAAACAAATCCTTACTGCGAACAAGTCGCATTGTTTTAAACCCGGTCAGATCCCGCACCGGACCCCGGCATTTCGTTTTTTTATTAATATACACGCCCGGCGCGCGTGAGGCAAGCGGCAGAAAACAAAAACCGGTCCGTTCCGGTAAAAAAGGCTTGACGAAGCCGTTTTTCCGGTGTATCTTGTGCCATACCGGCCGCGGATTGTCCGGCGGCCGACAGTAACATTTGAGGGCATTTGCATGATCCGCTATTCATCCTTTCTGCTGACGCTGGCGTGGCTGACCGCCATTCTGCTGCTGCCGGGATGCACCACCCCGACGGCCGATCCGGACCTGAACAAACCCCTGCAGCCGTTGACGGCGGAGTCTTCGGATCTGGTGGACAAATTCGGCAAACGGGTCGGCGAAGAAATGCTGCGGGCGTTCATCGAAAACCGTTACGACGGATTTGTGGAATTTTTCAAAGACGATCTCCGGGCCCGCGTTTCCCAGTCGGATTTCCAGCAGTTGCGGAGCGTCGGCACCCTGACCGGATACGAATATCTGAATGTTTTCCGCAATCCGCACTCCGCCACCTATGCGTGGAAGGTCCGGTTTGAAACCACCGAACACGGCAAAACGGTCGCATTCGATTCGCTGTTCCAGATCATGCTGGTCAAACAGGACGATGATTATCAGGTCGGCGGCTGCCGGTTCCAGTAAAAGGTCCATCCATGTCTGAATTGAGTGAACGCCAGCAGGCCATCCTGAATTTTATCGAAGACTGCCGTGACCGTTCCGGTGCCGTACCGGCGGTCGCCGACATCGCCCGCCATTTCCAATTGGCCGAATCGACGGTCTGCGCCCATTTGCGGGCCCTGCAACGGCGGCAGTTGATCCCCCGCCCGCCCCGGTCCGGACGGCGGCCTGCCGCCGGTCGCGCCCCGGCCCGGCTGTGGCGGCTGCCGATCCTCGGACAGATCCCGGCCGGTGAACCGGCAGAAACGCCGCTGTGTGCGCTCGGCGAATGTCCGGTCCCGGCCCATTTTGCCGGGTTGACATCGGCGGATGGGGTTTTTGTGATCCGGGTCCACGGCGAAAGTATGCGCGATGCCGGTATTCTGGAGGGGGATCTGGCGGTCATGGCTCCGCTGACGGGACCGCCGCGGCCGGGCGAGATCGTGGCGGCCCTGCTGCAGGGCGGCGAAACTTCACTCAAAACCTATTTCCCCGGGCCGGACGGCACCATCGAACTGCATCCGGCCAATCCGGCGTACCGGATCCGGCAATACCCCGCCGGGGATATCCGCTTGCAGGGCCGCCTGGCCGCCCTGATCCGGCTGAATCCGGTCGGGGTCAGAGCAATTCCGACTCAAAATTGAAGGTTTCCGTATCTTCCGCCGACCAATGGGCGCAACGGATGTCGTAAAAATCCCGCAATCCCGGCACCCGGGGGACCGACAGGATCTTCCGGGGATAGATCCGGGTCAAATGATCGCGCCGGTCCGTGACCACTGTGAAGGCATTGCCGCGCCCATCCCGGAAATCGCCGTTGACCGGGATCGCGGCCCGGGTCACCAGCAACGCCGGCCGTCCGAACCGGTACAACTGCACCGGCAGCGGTGATGCCGCCGCCAGAGCCTCCACCGCCTGCCGTTCCAATTCCACATGCGCCAGCACTTCGCCCGCGCCATGCTGCTGCAATTCCGCCACCGCCATCGCGTTGGCCACCGGCAATGCCCCGCCGGCCACGATCGTGATCCCCCGGTACCCGGCCAACAGCGGCAGCGCATACAAAGCCGTCACCCGGAACCGGCGGATGCCCCGGTCATAAGCCGCGGCAATGGCCCGTTCAAGCGACCGCAGCCGCCCCTCCGGACAGAATTCCGGTAAAATCGCCTCCCGGCAGAATTTATCCAGTTCAAACACGCTGGCGGCCCGGATCGCCTTGGGGTTGCCGGGGGTCTCCCCGCCCGGAACAGCCGCCACAGTTTCCGGAGCCGTTTCGGAAGCGGCGGGAACCAGCGCGGCCAATTCCTGCCGGAAACGCTCCATGCCCCGGTCGGCGGCCCGGAAAACACTGCCCGGCGTCAAATTTTCGTGAACATACTGCCAGAATGCCCGGCGGACCTGTTTCAACTGCTGCGCCGGACAAAACCAGTCGCCCCGGATCTGACACTCGATCTGTCCGGCGGCAAAAACATCCGAATCCGCCATCCGGAAACATCCGGTCAGGGTCTCCGCATCCAGTGCCCGCCGTTCCGCCGGAGCCAATTCCCAGGCGGCATGCCAATCCGCCAGCGGCGCATTGCTGCAGGAAACGGTGATCCCGTCGCGGTCGGCGGCGATCGTCAACGCCAGTTTCCGCCGCGGCATCGGCAGCGCGGCGATCCGGCCGGAATAATCGCTGAAACTTTCTCCGATCTTGAACACCACGCCGCCGAATGGCATGGCTTTGTCGCAACAGACAAAAACCGTTGTCCCCGGCCGGGCGAACATGGCACTGCGGTTGTCCACAAACATCCGGGTCACGGTCACGGCGGCACCTTCATCACCGCTCTTCGGCTGTACCCGCAACCGGTCCCCGACATGGATGCGTTTGCCGGTGCGGAACGCGAACCCGTTGTCGCGGAGTTCACTGACCGTACCGCACAACTGACCGGCGGCACCGATGTTTTCGTGCGCGATCAATCCGGCGGCATTGCCGTCATCGGCGAACCCGTGCGACCAGCGGCGGCCGCAGGTGCGCCCCAGCAGTGCTTTGGCTTCACCCAGCCGTTCCGGGCGGTCTGCCGGCGGCGTATCCAGCATCATCCGGTACGCCGCGACCGTGTTGGCCACATAATCCGGCTGCCGGAGCCGCCCTTCGATCTTCAGCGATGCCACGCCCAGCGACTCGATCTCGTCGAGCCGGTCGATCAGACAGAGATCCTGCGGTGAAAAAAAGAACCCGTTTCCGTCGCGGTGGTAAAAGCGGCGGCGGCAGGGCTGTTTGCAGCGGCCGCGATTGCCGGATGCCCCGCCGAGCCACGATGAAAAAAGACACTGCCCCGAAAGCGAACAGCACAACGCGCCATGAACGAAGATCTCCAACTCCATCCTGCTTTCCCGCCGCATGGCCATGATTTCGTCAAATGTGACCTGCCGTTCCAGGATCACCCGGCGGATACCCAGTTCCTCCGCCATCTTCAAACCGGCGGAATTGTGAAATCCCATCTGGGTCGAACCGTGGATGCACAGATCCGGGGAATATTCGCGCACCATCCGCAGCACGCCCATATCCTGCACGATCAGGGCATCCGGCGCCAGATCCGACAACAACGCCAGATACTCCGCCACCTCCGGCAGTTCCTGCTGTTTGACGATGGTGTTCACCGTCACATAAACCTTCCGCCCCAGCCGGTGGGCATATTCGATGATCTGCCCCATGCTTTCCGGCGAAAAATTTTCCCCGCGTTCACGGGCGTTGAATTTAGGGAGACCGGCGTAGATCGCATCGGCACCGGCATCAAATGCCGCCAGCGCGGCGGCCGCATTCCCGGCGGGGGCCAACAATTCCATCTTTGTCATCTTTTCCTATTCCAATCGGATGCGCGGGTCGGCCCAGGCATAGGCCAGGTCGGCCAGCAGATTCAGCAGAACAAACAGCAGCGCGCTGACGATCACCAACGCTTTCAACAACTGCAAATCGGCATTGTTCAGGGCATCCACACCGGCGAAACCAAGTCCGGGAATGCCGAAAAATGTTTCCAGCAGCAAACTGCCGGTAAAGAGAAACGGCAGGATCGACGATGCCCGCGTGATCACCGGTATCGCCGCATTGCGGAGCAGATGCCGACTGTAGATCGAAACCACCGAACACCCTTTGGCCCGGGCAGTCCGGAGATATTCCCGCCGCAATTCATCCACAAACACCGTCCGGTAGAAACGCACCCCCCCGCCAAGCCCGGAAACGATCCCCACCAGCACCGGCAGCATCAGGTACGACACGCTCCCCCAGCCCCATACCGGGAACCAGTTGCAGTAATAACCGAGGAACCATTGCGACAACAGGATCAGCACCAGATAACTGATGCTCATGCCCGCTACCGCCAGCAGCACCAGCACCCGGTCCGGCCAGCGGTCTTTGTACGCCGCCGCCACCAGCGCAAACAGGATCTCCAGCAATGTCCCCCCGATAAAGATCGGCAGCATCAGCCCCAGCGACGGGCCGACCCCGCGCGCCAGGATCCGGCTGATCGGTTCCCGGGTCGTCAGCGTTTTGCCGAAATCCAGACAATGCAGATACGGGGCCTCGCCATCGATCCGGATGATCTCTTTCAGGGCCCGCAGAAATTGCGAATTCCACGGCTGTTCCTGGACCCGGAAAAACTGTACCGGCAACTGTTCCGGCGTCAACCGCCAGACACCGTCCGCCCCGGCCGGGACCGGTTCGCCGCCGCACACCGCGACCACCGGCTCATCCCCGGCGAAACGCGCCTCGAACCGCCATTTCTCTCCATCCCGGATCACCCCCGGCGGCGGTTCCCCGGTACCATCCCACGAAGCAAACTGTTCGGTCCGGCAATACCGCCCCCACAACAGCGGCAGATCGGCTCCCAATTCACGCCGCAACGATTCGACTTCAGCCGGACGGGGATTTTTCCCCAATACCGCCGCCGCCGGATCGCCCGCCGCCACGTTGAAAAGACCGAATGTAAGAAGCACCACCCCAAGTACGATCACAATGGAATAACAGGTGCGCCTGATAAAATAACGGAGCATATCAAATCACCTCTTGAAACAATACTCCCGAAACCCGGATTATGCAAGAAAAAAATCACCTTTTCACTTGCACCATCCGGGTTTTCCGGCTATATTCTCCGCATGAATCATTCAACCATCCTGCTTCATTGCTGCTGTGCGGTCTGCGCCTCTTCCTGCATTGAGCGTTTGCTTGCCGAAGGCAAACGGGTGGTCCTGTTTTACTCCAATTCCAACATCGCTCCGCCGGAAGAATTTGAACGCCGTCTGGCGGCCCTGCGGAAACTGGCGGATATCCACCGGCTGCCGCTGTATGTCGATCCGCCCGATCATGCGGCCTGGCTCCGGCATATCGCCGGATACGAAGATGCGCCGGAACGGGGGGCGCGCTGTCCGCTGTGTTTCCGCTTCTCGCTGGCCCGGACGGCGGCCAAAGCCGCGGAACTCGGAATCGAAGCATTCACCACATCGCTGACGGTCAGCCCCCACAAAAATTCCCGCGTGATCTTTGCCTGCGGCTCCGGATTCCCCGGCTTTGCGGCGTACGATTTCAAGAAAAAAGACGGCTTCCTGCGCGCCAACCAACTTTCCCGCGAATACGGGCTGTACCGGCAGGATTATTGCGGCTGCGAATTCTCCATGCCGGCGTCATCATCGACCGAGCGGTAGGGATAGGGAAACGACTCCGGCAATTCCCCGTCCGGCAGAGCCGCCAATGCCTGACCGATGGTCTGGATGTAACGGAAACTGTCGCTGGTCACGGCATGGGAAAACAGCATGGCAGAAAGATAACGGAGCAGTGTGCGCGGCTCCCAGAATTCACAATTCTCCACCCCCACGCCCCGCATCAATCCCCAGTCGCGGATCGGAAACAACACATTGCCGTCGCCGTCAAGCAGAGCGAAATCCCCCAGCAGTTGGACCACGCGCGTTTCCAGTCCGCAGAGTCGGGCCAATTCCTGCGCCATCCCCGTCAGCAGAGCCGCCGAACCGATATTGTTTTCCAGCACCGTGCCCAGACAATACAATTCCGGCTGCATGGTCGTTTCGCCGGATGCGGTCAGGCCGCGACGCTTCATGAAATAGGCGATCTGCAGCAGGGAATCCAGATGGTTGCGCTGCGCCGATTCGACCAATTCCCGCCATGCCTGTTCCAACGCCGGGCGGGCATCGTTGTCGAACCACTGTAAATGCACCTCGATCAGACCGGTGGCAAAATCGATCTGCGGCTGCCGGAGATAATGGCTGAAACTCCTCCTCCGCCGCCGGATGGTGATCGCCGCCTGCAGTTGATGGATGCGTTTGCGCGCCAGCGGGGAACCGCATTCCTGCACCACCCCGGGGGCATCGCCCAATTCATCTTCATGATCAAGCAATTCCGCCATGGCGGTGACGGCCACCGATTCATCTTCGTCATCCAGCAACCGGAAACAACTGTCCAGATGCGGGTCGGGGTGTATTTTCATGCTTTACGGACCGGAAATTTGCCAACCAGCGCATCCGCCGCCACCTGTTTGACATCGGCCGGAAAATCGGAGCGGATGATCCAACGGAGAAATCCGGGGTCCTGTTCGGCGATCTCTTTCAACGGGCGACCGGCATTTTTGCCGAAATTCACCACCACTTCATCCCCCTGCCACTTGAAGCGACGGGTGCGATCGACCCCGTCCGGATCGATCATTTCACTGAATTCGGCCAACGCCGTCACATCGCGCGGCAATTCCGGATGCCGGGCCAACTGCCCCAGCAGCACCTCCCAGGTGGCCTGGGTATCGGCCGCCGCCGAGTGGGCATCGTCCAGATCTTTGCCGCAAAAGAAACGGTATGCCGCCGTCAGGGTCCGGGGATACAGTTTGCAGAAAATATTGAATACATCGATGATCTGCCGCCCCTCCAGCGAAAACGGCACCGCCGCCCGCTGAAATTCCGCCTGCAACAGCGGCACATCAAAATTGAGCAGATTGTAGCCGCCCAGGTCACAGTCATCCAGATACCGGGCAAAATTCGCCGCGATCACGGAAAACGGCGGTTTGTCGGCCACATCGGCATCGGAAATACCGTGGACCGCCGTGGCTCCGGGCGGGATCGGCATTTCCGGATTGACCCGGCGCACCGTGGATTGCGAGGTGCCGTCCGGCATGATCTTCAGGACCGCCAGTTCAACGATGCGGTCCCGCATCGGGTTGACCCCGGTGCTTTCGATATCGAATACGACCAGCGGCCGTTCCAGTTTCAGTTCCATATCACCGCCGAGCCTTTCAGCCGATCATCAGAATACCCGACAACAGCAGCAGCACCTCTGCCATCGATCCGGTCAGCGACACCATTTCACCGGTCACGCCGCCGCAAACCTGCACAAAATTCCGCCGCGCCAGTACCGCCAGCACCCCCGCCACAGCGATCGCCAACAGTGCTGCCTGCAGGTAATGGACCGCCACAAAAAGCACCGGAAATATCCCCACGATCCATGTTGCCTCCGGCGGAAATGCGGGCCGGACCAGCGGTTCACTGGTATTCATGCCGGGCAGCGTCGCCAGATAGATCTGCACCGCAAACGCCAGCGAACAGACCGCCACGATCCAACCCCACGCCCCGATGTAGCCCAGATAGATCAACGAACCCAGTTTGACAATCAGCAGCGCGGCGGCACTCCAGCATCTTTCGCCATCTCCGATCTCCCGCAGTGTCACCGGCTCCAGGTAGGGCAATACCGGCAGGACCGGTTGACGGCGGATGATCAGCGGCATGACCCGCAACAACATCCCGCTGCCGCGTCCGGAATCTTTGGTTTCCAGAAAAATCAGGGCGATCACCGCAAAAACCAATGCCGCGCCGAGCGGGGCAAAAATCAACCGGCATGCCGCGCCGATAAAGGCCAGCAGGACCCCGCCTGCGGTCCCCAGCAGTACCGCCAGCAGCATGGTCAGGTCGCCGCCGGGCCCCTGACGGCGGGATGCCAGAAATCCGGGCAATTTCCAGTCAAACATCAACTCCCACGCCGCGGCCAAAGAATCACTGAAAACAAAATTCCTCATAACATCTCCTGATACGATTGATTCATAAGATTGTGAACCCGGACTGCCAGACTTTTGCGGTCTTCGCCGGGAATCGGTTCTATCGGCGGCAATAATTTTGCCCGCACACCGATCCGGGGTTCCCCCAGCAGGTGCCACACATGCGGCAGCAGTGTCATGCCGCCATACCACCCCACCGGAAAACCATCCGGCAGGGATTCGTATTTAAGCAGGACCGGTGTCAATTTCAAACGATGGCTGACCGCCACCTCAAACGATGTGGACTTGAACGGCAGCAGATCACCTTTGCCATCGCCGGATGTCCCCTCGGCATAAACCAGTGCCGAAATGCCCTCTTTCAGCGACCGGGCCAATTCATCACTCACTGCTTTGGACTGCAGCCGGTCCCGCCGGTTCACCCAGATCGGGCGGCTCAACGCCAGCATCCAACCCAGCACCGGCCAGGAACGGATCTCCACTTTGGGCAGAAAACGGATGGGGAACAACGCCCCCTCAACCAGAATATCGATGTACCCCTGATGATTGGATATCAGCAGGCCGCCCCGGTAATCGGCAAAATCCCCCTCGCATGTGATCCGGATATTCCAGATCCGCACCAGTCCGGCCGCCCACAACTGCGCCATCCGGCTGTTGCGTAAAATCCCGCGCCGTCCCATGAACATCCCCGGCACCGCCAGGATCGAAACAAATATGCACCAGATCACCGCCGCCGTCAACCGGCAGAGTTTCCGCAACAGACACATCATGCGGCTCCTCCCTTCCGGCTCGTTTCATAATGCCGGAAATAGCGGTCCGTCATCCGGTAAAAATCAAGATGGATCAACAGATCGACCGTGCCGAATGCCACATCCAGCACCGGTTCACCGGCGATCCGGGCACCCAACCGCAGATACCCTTTCAAAAGCGGCGGCAACGCCCCGCCGACGGCGTTTTCCCGGGGCCGTCCGACCCGGTAGCCCGGTTGCGGCACACCCCGGATGACCGGGTCCAGAGCCCCGGCCTGCTGTTGGGAATCGTAAATCTCCCAGGCCTCCGCCAACTGCGACACCGGCAGACTGACACAGCCGAACAAATGCCGGTAATGTTCCCGCTGCTGGAGTTCCGTCAAACCGAGCCACAACAGGGAGATCACCGCGCCGCCGCGGAAATCCTCGGCCACACAGGATCGCCCCACCTCAAAAAAATCCGTATCAAAGGCAACGCCTTCCAACTGATACTCAACAGCGGAATAAAATCCCAGTCCCCGTTTGGCTTCGGCTCCGGATTGGAACCGGTAGGTCCCGACCACCCGGCCGCCCTCACGGTCCATCACCAGAATATGCCGGAACTGGGAATCAAAACGGTCGGTATCAAGGGCATCTTCACCGGACACCGGGCCGTCACCGGCCTGTCCGTCCCGCAAACGGAAAAAAACGTCATAGCGCAACTGCTGCGCCATCCGGATTTCTCTGTCATTTTCGGCAATCAATACCTGAAAACGGCCGCGTTCCGCCAGTAAAATCCCCATTGCATCTCCCCGTTCCGATCCGCTGCTTCCGGGTGGAAACGGCGGTCAGTCCCGCACCACCTCCAGAATCACGACCTGCTCCACCGGCACATC
Organism: Lentisphaeria bacterium; assembly: GCA_017414565.1. Lineage (GTDB taxonomy): Bacteria > Verrucomicrobiota > Lentisphaeria > Victivallales > Victivallaceae > RGIG1931. The sequence continues at coordinate 14,288 of JAFQLP010000122.1, forward strand.
CTGAAACATGCCGACCCGGCCGGTCTTGACCTGACGGATCTTATCGACCGTATCCATGCCCTCCACGACTTTGCCGAAAACGCAATAGCCGTAATGCTGGGGGGTGGGAGCCTGAAAATCCAGGAACCGGTTGTCCGCCACATTGATGAAAAACTGGCTTGTCGCGCTGTTCACCACCGAGGTGCGCGCCATAGCGATCGTGCCGGTTTCGTTGGAGAGCCGGTTGACCGCTTCGTTGACAATGGGTTCATGGGTCTTTTTCTGTTCAAAATCGGTATTGAACCCGCCGCCCTGGATCATAAAGCCGTCGATCACCCGGTGAAACAGCGTATTGCTGTAAAACCCTTCATCCACATAACGCAGAAAATTGGCAACTGTTTCCGGGGCTTCTTTTTCAAACAGTTCCAGTTTGATATCGCCCAGTGTCGTTTTGATCGTTACCATCATCTTCCTCCTTGCCGGAAAAACGGGCCCTGCCGCCCCCTTTTCCGGGGAACGGCAGGGCATGGTATTATTTGTAGTTGATCTGGAACGCGTTGCTGGCCCCGACCGCATCGCGGATCTGGATCAGCAGTGCATCCGGCACTTCCACATTGGTCTTGACCACCGCCATGGAGCGGGAGCCTTTGAGCGCGTGGGGTGCGCGGATATCGTCGATATTGATGTTCTTTTCGCCGAGCAGACCGGCGATCTTGGCGATCACGCCGGGGGCATCTTCGTATTCAACAAAGATGTGGTTGCCGACCAGATCCAGATAGATCCCCTCGTAATTGTTGAGGCGGGAGAGCATCAGCCGGTTTTCGGTAATGGTACCGCGCACGCTGGCCTTGCGGAGGCAATCGCTGCCGGCCAGGAAATCGATCGTCATGGATTCGCCGTATTTTTTTTCATCATCGACCGGACGATTGATCAATTCCACGCCATGATCGGCGAAATATTTCTTGGCATCGGCAATGCTGTCCTGCAGATCGCCGCCGGTCAACGCCGCCACGATCGGCGGGGTCATCCATTCGGCAAAAGCACCGAGTTTGCCATAGAAACTGGTTTCGATCCGGGCCGGGGAATCGGCACCGAGCGAACGAGCCGCAATGGTGGTCAGCACAAACGCCAACTGCTGATATTTGGCATCCAGACCATCCGGCAGGGCTTTGTTAACCACACAGTTGGTGATCCCCTGTTCAAAATAGGCAATGGTCTGTTCTGCCGCCCGGCGGGCCGCCATGAAGTTGGCTTCATGGGTATTGGCACCCAGGTGGGGCAGCATGACATCGGCCACATCGGCAATGCTCTTGGGACCGGCGGAATCTTTCGGATAAACGTCGTTGCAGTAGAAGATCTGTTTTTCCGCCTTGACCGCACGCAAATCATCTTCGTTGATGATCCCGGCGCGGGCGCAGTTCACCAGCACGGCACCGGGTTTCATCGTGGTCAGCAAAGCACGGTTGACCATGCCGCGGGTATCGTTGTTTTCCGGGATATGCAATGTCACCAGATCGCAGCCGGCGAAGATCTCTTCGATCGTGTGCAACTGGATGCCCAGCGATTCCGCGACAGCGGCGGAGATCATCGGATCATACCCCCAGATCTCATTTTCAAAACCGGAGAGCCGTTTGACCAGCAGTTTGCCGATATTCCCCAGCCCGACGATACCGATCCGTTTGCCGGTCAGTTCGTGGCCCATGAACTTGCTCTTTTCCCAGTTGCCGGCGCGGGTGGAGATATCCGCCGGCACGACATGCCGGTAAACCGCCAGCATCAACGCCACGACTTCTTCGGCAACGGCGTTGGAATTGGCACCGGGGGTGTTCATCACATCGATGTTCTTGCGGCGGGCGTACTTGGTGTCAATGGTGTTGTAACCGGCACCGGCACGGACGACCAGCTTCAATTTCGGCAGGGCATCAATGATTTCCGGGGTCACCGCCTCGCTGCGGACGATCAGCACTTCCGCATCGGGATGGGCCGCCGCCTGTTCGTTCAGGGGTTTCGAGGGATCGAGCACAACTTCGTAGCCTTTTTGCGTGAGCAAATCAGCCGCAAATTTGTCCAACTTGGTGGGGATCAATACTTTTCGCATTTTCGCATCGCTCCGTTTTGGTTTTTTGTCTGTTTATGCGGCATCTGCCGCCCTGTGTATAATATACTATCATTCACCGGGATTACAACTTTGCTGTTCCGGTTCGGCCAGAAATGCCGCCAGCCGGTCCCGGAAAAAATGGCAGGCGGCGGGCAGCGCGTAACGCTCTTTCAAGTCCTGCGGCGTGCCCCACACCCAATCGCCGGTACGATCCGGCAGCACCGCCAGATACCCGGTCATCCGCCACTCCCGGTGGGTAAAAAGATGACGGGCGGTACCGACAGGGACCGGGACCGCATGAACGGCCCCCCATGATCGCAGCAGCCGCGCCGCCCCGGCGGCATCCAGCAATCCGGGGGCCGATGGAAATTCCCACATGCCGCCCAGCAACCCGTTCTCCGGCCGCTGACACAAAGCGATCTTGCCGCCGGATACCAGCAGCAGAAATGTCCGTTCCTCCACCGGGCGTTCTTTGGCCGCCGCCCGATACGGCAGTTCCAAGGCGGTCCCCGCCGCCCGGCTCCGGCAGATATCCCGGCACGGGCATTGCTGACACACCGGGGTCCCATGCGGCAGACACCGGACTTCGCCCAATTCCATCAATGCCTGCGTAAACATCCCGGCCTCCGATGACGGCCAGACCTGCGCCCACTGCCGCCGGACGGTTTCCCGCAACGCCGGCCGGGTCACATCCGCATGGCAATCGAGCAACCGGGCCGTCACCCGCATCACATTGCCATCCACCGCCGGTTCCGGTCTGCCGAAAGCGATCGAAGCAATGGCCCCGGCCGTATAATCGCCGATCCCCGGCAAGGTCAGCAGATCCTCCCGGGCCGATGGCAATTCGCCACCGAAGCGCGCCAGCACCAGCCGGGCCGCCGCCCGCAGATTCCTGACCCGCCGGTAATATCCCAGTCCCTCCCACGATTTGAGCAACTGTTCATCGGAGGCCGCCGCCAGCGCGGCAATATCGGGAAATGCCGTCATAAACCGGTCAAAATACGGCAATACAGCCCCGATCCGGGTCTGCTGGAGCATGATCTCCGAAACCCAGACCCGGTAGGGCGAAGGCTCGGTCCGCCACGGCAAATCCCGACCGTTCTCCCGGTACCATGCCAACAGCGGACCGACCGTTTGAGCCAACAGCGGCACAGCCGCATCTGTGGCAAAATCCATCGTGATATTATTCTCCGACCAGACAGCCGGTGTATTGCGCCTGGGCGACCAGTTTGCCCGCATCATTGGTGATGCGGACATCGCCCATACAGGAACGGCGGCCGATGTAACGGATCACCGCCTCGGCCCGCAATTCGCTGCCCAGCCCGGGCCGCACAAAAGCGATCGAAGCATTCTGGACCACCCACAATCCGCCGTAACTGTTGGCGGCTCCGGCAAAGGTGAAATCCGCCAGGGTGAAAATCGCACCGCCCTGGGCCGCCTGCCAGCCGTTGAGCAATTGTTCCGTCAGCGGCATCACGCCGGTCGCACATCCTTCGCCGACCGAGGTCAGGCGGATACCGCAATGCTGACAGAAGCGGTCGCCCTCATTCAGCCGTTTCATCGCCTGTCCGGCCCGCGCGGCGGCCTCTTCCTGGCTGTTGTTATGTTCCATTTTCAATACTCCTCAACCGAAAACGACACTTCGTATCCGGCATTGACCCGGTTTTCCCGGTAGGCGGCTTTCACGCCTTTCGGGACCCGGCAGAACACGATCAGCATCTCGCCATCCAACTGCCAGATGACCGTCACCGGACCGCGCACCGTAGGCCGCACCCCGGCGGCATGGGTCAGGCCGCAGACCGGAGCCGGCGCGATCTCAAAGGCGGCGGCTCCCGGTTCCACCATGCGGATACCGGTAACGACTTCGTTCAGGAAACACAGCGGAGCCGAAGACCAGGCATGACAATGGCTCCGGGTCGGGAACTCTGTCCGCACGATCGAGCCGGGATAGGTTTCCCACACGGTCGTGGCATTCAGATCGAGCATCGGCTGATAATCCCGCAGCATCTGTTCGACAATGGCTTCCGGTTCATCCAGTTTCTCCAATGCCAGATAGGTGTAGAAAGAGGCGAATGCCGAATAGACCCGGATCAGATCTTCGCGCGGCTCAAGCAGGTTTCTGGCCGCCTGCCCCGCATGACGCCCGGCTTCGTCATAAAGCAGAGCCAGAATGGAGGTGTGGACCGAAGAAGGTCTGTCAAGCGGCGCGCCGTTCTCCCAGACCTCGGCGTAGGCTTTTCTGTCCGGCATCCATGTCCGGTTGATCGCCTGCCGCAGGGCTTTCTGCACCGGCTTGTATTCCCGGATGAAGTCCCGGTCCTCCACGACCTCTGCCAGACGCAGTGCCGATTGGATCGCTCCATCCAGGAATTGACTGTTGTAAACCATGATCTCGTAACGGTTGTCGGTGGGATTCCATTCAAACAGGTTCCATTCCCGTGAAGCGAACAGACCGCTTTCCGGATCGATCATCTTCCGGGCACCGTCCAGATTCTGTTTGACATATCCCCACATCTGTTTGATAAATGCCAGATCGCCGCTTTCGTACCAGTAATCCTCCACCGACATGCCCCACATGAAACTCCACGCCGGCAACAGACAATTCCAGCAGCTCGGGGTCTGGCAACCGGCGATCGGGAACCGTTCCAGCGATTCACCGGTCAAGCGGATGCACCGCCGCACCAGATCGTAAGCCCCGCAACACCAGAAGGCGAAAATCGATTCGTTGCGGGCATCGCCGACCCACAGCGTCTGTTCATACAGCGGACAATCGGTAAAGGTATCCTCCATGCAGAGTTTGAGGGTCCGGGCGGAAATTTCCCAGAGCCGGTTCAACCGGGAGTCCGAACAATGGAAATGACCATCCGGATGGAACGGATAGGTGGATTCACAGGAGCCCAGATAATACAGTTTCACGGCGGCATCTTCCGGTGCCGCAAACGAAATCAGCAGATAACGGCCGGCCCGGCGTTTCAGACTGAGATACGAAAATCTGCCGCCGGGACAAACCACATCCAACACATTGTGATTGTCGCCGGTGTGCTGCATCACGCCGTCTTCCCGGATGTATTCCACCGAATACATGACCACATGCGTTCCGGCGGGGGCCTCGATCTCACATTCCCAGTACCCGCAGGTCTCTTCGCCGAAATCGTAAAGCAGATCCGCAGCCCGTCCCGCCTGACAGCGGATCTCCGCCGCTCCATCGCCGCGCGTCATCGCCTGTTCCGGCGCACTGACCGCCTCCGGGCAATCCTGCGGATCGGCAAATTTCAGCGCAAAGAACCGGTCATCCAGATTCAACCCGTCCGGATGCCGCTGAAAAAGATGCCCGAACTGCTGCTGCAGGGTGGCAAAATCCCGGCATTTCCCCACCTGTTCGCCGAATTCCGTCAACCGGCGACTGTTTTCCATCCGGTCCGTATTGGCCCAGCAGAACGGGATATCCGCCCCCTCCACCATGCCATCGGCTTTGACCACAAACAGCGGGTCCGGACATCTTTCCGGATCGGAAAAACGGCAACCGGCCGCATCCTGAAAGAGAACGGCACATTCCTTATCGTGATGACCGGGAAAAACCGGCACCCCGATCATCAAATGGCTTCCGGCCTCCAGCTGACAGGGAGATTCCCGCAATTCCCCGTCGATCCACAACTGCACCCCCCATGCCTGCCATGTCAGCGTGCGCGGCTGATCCAACGCCAACTGCCGGACCGCCAATACCGGATACAGCGAAAAATTGTTATCGTCCGTGCTGCCGCAGGCCATCAAACGCCGCGGCGACCAGGCCATCAATTCATCGGAAGCAGAACGGGTCATGGCCCGGACAAATCCGGTCAACGGCTTTTCCACCCGTGAAAGCAGCAGACAATCCCGGGGCTGCAGATCCCGCCATGGCCCCTGCTCCGGTTCAAAAATCACCCGGGACCGGCCCCATGCCCCCGGGATCCGGCGGAGATCGACATATTCCACCGGCTCCTGCTGTACCGACACCTTCGGCACCTCCCGGCGGAGCGGAGTCCAACGGCGGGCCGGCATACCATCGCAACTGGCCGCCGCTATCTGACCATCGACCTCCAGTTCAAAGATCAGCCCGCCCCGCCGGGGCAGCTGATGAAAGGTCCCGCAACCGAAATACCGCACCAGGATCTCCACGGTATTCCGGCCGGTCTGCAGATACTCCGCCACATCGATCACATCGTAACGGTAATGTTCCGGCCAACTGCGTCCGGGACCGTCGCCCGCCCATTTACCATTGATCCGCAAACGGTACCAGGAGTCGGCGGCAATGGAAAAAGCGGCCTGCCGCACCGGTCCGGCAATGGTAAAATCTGTGGCGAATTCCACTGCCTCATTGTAATCCGTACCGGCATCACCGGCCAACCAGATCCATTTGCCATCACCTTTCATGATCTTTTCCTTTTTGAGAATGGGATTGTTGTGTCTTTTTTGATTTTTTTCCGTGCCGTTCCACCAGCAGAGCCGCCGCCAGACCGATCCAACCGGCCAGCGATACCGCCAGTCCGGCTTCGTGCAGCGGCGGCCGGAGCAGCAATTCGTAATCGCCTGCCGGAGCCGTCAATTCAAATGGCAGCGTATCTTCAAATTCCCGGAATCCGGCCAGGAACAGCCGCTCTCCGCCGCGGTCCCGCCAATAGGAGCCGGGGTTCTGATTGATCCCGATCACCGCTTCCGGCGATGTCACCGCAAAAGCGATCCGGTTCGGTGTCCGGCGGTGCCATACCGCATCCCCGGCAATGGCAAAACATTCCCCCCGGTATTCAGGGTGTCCCACCGGACGGCGCGCCGGCAGAAAATCGTGTACATACCCCAACTGCGGTTCATACGCATTGATCTCGGCATAATTGCGGGCAACCAGCACATAGGCACTGGCATCCCCCAGATTGACCGTCCGGATCTCCGGTTGCGGCGGCAGCCCCTCAAAAACCTGCATCACCTGCGCCTCCGATCCCCGCGGCATCGGTTCAAACAGGCAGGTCCGCCAGAAATTTGCCGTCAACATCAGCGACGACACCGCCACGATCAGCCATTTCCAGCGTTTTTTCATGGTCCAGCCGTCCAACCCGGCCGCCGCGCCGATAGCCAGACAGAAAATCAGCAACAGCCGCCACCGGGTGATCATCAGAAAACTGGTGAAGGGCCAGCATTGACGGAAATAATAACCGGGCATCCACGGCGATGCGGAATCCATCATCAGCAGTATGGCCGCCACCGCCCCCCAATGCCACGACCGCACCCCGCGCCGCAGGGAAAAGAAAAAAAAGAAAATCGCCAATACCCCGGTGTAACACCCCAATTCATGCCAATGCCAGATATCCCCCCGCGGGGCCATGAATGCCTCCGTCCCGGCCGGTACAAAAGGCTCCATCAACGCCCGCAGCAATGCCGGTACTGTCACCGTCATCCGCAGATCGGTCTCCCGCGGGAAATGCCGCAAATAATCCAGTGTCACCACCAGCCGGTACCCGCCGACCGCCAGCATCCCGGCCGCCGCAACACAGACCGCACCGATAAAACGCCATTGCCGCCGGTTCCGCCACCATACCATCCCGCCAACGGCCGCGGCCGTCAATCCGGCCATCAGTGAACCGTAATGCAGCGAATGGTTGAACATCATCCCCAGCACCGCTCCGGCACCGGCCGCATACCGCCAATCGCGGTCCATGCGCCGGATCAGCCAGATCAGATACGGCAGCAGCAGCAGACCGCAAAAAACCGGATGCCCCATGGCCAGATGCAACGCCCATGCGCCATTGGCGGCGAACAGCACGGCACCCCAGACCCGGGCGGCCGTTTCGCGGACCCAATCGCCGGTCAGCAGATACATGCCGACGGCACCGGCCAGCAGATAGCCAAAAGCGGCCGCCCGCCATCCCATCCACGCTCCGGTCAGAATGGTCGTCAGCGTTTCCAGCCCCAGCACCGCCACCTGCGGATTGGCAAAAAGCGGCACGCCGCCATGGCTCCAGGGATTCCAGAACGGGAATTCGCCGTTTTCAAGCAGAGTCCGGCGGACCGCTTCGTACCACGCCGAAAAAACATCGGCATCGGCCGTCAGATACCAGTCCGGACGGAACAGCGGCAACGCCGCCAGCGCGACGATCGCTCCGGCGACCGGCCAACCGGCGGCGCATACCCGCCGACAGATCCCCGCAACCGTCGCTGCCACATCCGGAATTTTCATCGGATCAAGCCAGTTTTGCCCGGGCGGTCTCCAGCCGCCGGAGCGATTCTTCGCGCCCGAGGATCGTCATGATTTCACCGGGACCGCCGGGTGTCACCATACAGCCGGAAACCGCGATCCGCACCGGCCACATCACCGCACCGAGTTTGCACCCGGCCGATTCGGCGTATTCGCTCATGATCCGGTTCAATTCCTCCACGCTCCAGTCGGCCGATCCGGCGAATACCGGGATCAGATCGTTCAACACGGCCTTGCCGCTTTCCGGCGTTGCCTTGCTCTTTTTGTTGAAGAAGAAATCGGTCCCGTATTCCGGCAATTCCCCGAAAAAGGCGATCTTTTCCGGAATTTCATCCAGTTTACCGGTACGCTGACGGAGCAACGCGGCGATCAGGGGCCAACGGTCGCGGAAACGCTCACCGACCGCCCCGGCAAACGGCAGTGATACCGCCGCGAATTCTTCCGGGGTCATGGCTTTCAGATATTCGGCATTCATCCACAGCAGTTTGTCATAGTCAAAAACGGCCGGGGCTTTGTTCAGTCCGCTGACGCTGAAAATACCGGTCAATTCCTCCAGCGAAAAAATCTCCCGATCGTTCTTGGGGGACCAGCCGAGCAGGGCAATGTAGTTCACGATCGCTTCCGGCAGATAACCCTCGGCACAAAGATTTTCAAAACTGACAGAGCCATGCCGCTTGGACAATTTGGAGACCTGCCCGTCTTCGCCCCGTCCCATGATCAGCGGCAGATGCACATACTGCGGCACCTCCCAGCCGAATGCCCGGTACAGCAGATTGTATTTCGGGGTGGAGGGAATGTACTCCGCCCCGCGCACCACATGGGTGATCCCCATCAGATGATCGTCGATCACATTGGCAAAATTATAGGTCGGCATCCCGTCGCGTTTCAACAGGATCTGATCGTCCAGCACCTTGTTTTCGATGGTGATCTCGCCAAAGACCAGATCGGTGTAAGTACTCACGCCTTCGCGGTCGATTTTCTGCCGGATCACATAAGGCGCGCCCGCTTCCAGATGACGGCGGATCTCTTCTTCGGACAAACGGCTGCACCGGCCGTCATACCCGGTGGAGGGGGCGGCATCTTCGGCGGCCGGTTCATCGGTATTTTTGTCGCAAAAGCAGTAATACGCGTGACCGGAAGCCACCAGTTGATGCGCGTATTCGCTGTACATGCCTTTTCTTTCGCTCTGGACATAGGGCCCGTAATCGCCCCCCACATCCGGCCCTTCATCGTGCCGGAGTCCGGCGCGGGCGAGCGTCTGATAAATAACATCCACCGCGCCTTCCACAAAACGCGCCTGATCGGTATCCTCGATGCGGAGAATAAAACGCCCTCCCTGCGACTTGGCCAGCAGATAGGCATACAGGGCGGTACGGAGATTGCCGACATGCATAAAACCGGTCGGACTCGGAGCAAAACGGGTTCTGACAGACATAAAAAAATTCTCCCTTTGGTTTCAAGGGAAATAATGTACACCCGGCAACGCCGATTTCAATTTTTTTTGTCTTTTTTGATGAATCTGATTGACATTACCCGAAAAAGCGATATACTAAATACCACTGTGGTGCGTCCTCATCGTCTAGAGGCCTAGGACATCGGGTTCTCATCCCGACAACACGGGTTCGAATCCCGTTGAGGATGCCATTTCCAGTTGAAACACCAGGCACTGATCTTCCGGATCGGTGCTTTTTTTTTTTCCCGGATAAAAAAAGGCTCTGCCGCAGCAGAGCCGAAAATCATCTTTCAGGAGCGGTTCCCCGCCCCGTCAGCATCAAAGACCGGTCATGGATGTGGTCCATTCGGAACCGGCGGAGCCGAAGTAGTGCCATTCATAGACACCATTGGCGGCCACCATTGCCCCGATATCACCACCGGACGTACGGATCACGATATCGCAAAGCCCGTCGGCATTGAAATCCGCCAGCTGTTCCACCGTGCAATCGGCAGCATTGATACCGGTTTCCGTCCAAACGACCTGGAACGCTTCATCGAACGAAGCGATCTTGAGCATATTGTCAACATTCACCAGTACCTCTTCGCGGCCATTGCCATCGAAGTCACCGGCACCGCAAACCGTCCCGGCCAGCCCCGTCACAGCATTTTCCACAACCGACTGCGCCGCATCGACGAACCAGACTTTGGCACCGGCGGTACCGGTCAGCAGCAGATCATCGCAGCCGTCACCGTTGAAATCGCCGATACATTCGGCCGCAAAACCATCCGCCGCGCCCAGCAGATTCCAGGCGGCCCCGCCATTCAGGAATGTGCCGTATTCACCATTGATGGAAAGCAGCAGATCCACACAGGCATCGGCATTGAAATCCGCCACCCCGAGAACCTCCACCACACCGTCAAAGGCGGCAATGGTTTCCCAGCCGGTCACAGCACCATCGGCACCGGTGATCCACGCGCCGACCATGTTGTGTTCGGCACTGTAGAGAATGATATCGCTTGCCACATTGTCCGTGGAAAGACAGCCGACACCCAGCACCGTGAAATCGCCGCCGAGCATCGAAAGATCCAACCACACCGGCGTCATATCCGACTGGATCGTCCACGCACCGGTGTAACCGGCTTCATGCACCAGAACCAGATCGGCAAAAACATCGCCATTGACATCGAACGGAGACGGCGTGACACCATCTTCGATCTTCACCGACAGATTCCCGCCAACCGCGCTGACCGTGTAGGTATTGCCATCGGCCACGAAACTGCCGGTAAGCGCATCCGCAGCCAGCGTGACTTCGCCCAGCACCAGACCGCCGCATTCGACCGCGACCGTCACCGCATCCGTGATCACCACACCGGCGGCGAGCTGATACAGACCGTTGCCCTCCGCCCGGTCGATCGCCACCTGATACGAGCCCGCCGAAATCTGCGCCGCCGTCAGGAACGAACCGACCGCCAGATTGATCCGGTCAAAATCAGCCGCCGCACCGGCAACCGTGACCGAACCGGCCACCGTAAGCACCGCATCACCGGCCACGATACCGGCCGTATCGCCATACACGCCGCCAACCGTAACATTGTCCAGCAGGATACCGGCATTGCCGCCAACAGCCCCCGCGCTCCCGCTGCCGCAGATCATACCGCCGATCACACCGCCGGAAACCGTGATCGCCACATTGCCGCCGACCGACGCGGCCTCCACCGCACCGGAACCGGCAACATTGCCGCTGATGATCCCGCCGGAGATCGTGATCGTCACATCATTCGCAACGCCGCCGTTTTCACCGCTGCCGCAAACCGAGCCGTTGATCTGACCATCGGAGATCACCACCGAACTGCTGTTCACCACGCTGCCGACGCCTTTGCCGCCGCCATAGATGCTGCCGCAAACCGATCCGCCGAGGATCGAAACCGACACATCGCCCATCGCCAGGGAATCATCCTGCGCCGCACCGCCGTAGATCACACCGGCCGCCGCATCCTGATTGGCAGCACCGATCACGCCGTTTTCAACCACGATCGCCGTATCGGAACCGGCCCCCTTCAGGGAACCGAACACCGAACCGTAGATCGCGCCGCCGGAAACGGAAATATTGTTTTCATCGAAACGGCTGCCGCCGTAAACCGAACCGTAGATCAGACCGTCCGCAATGGAGATCTCGACTTTTTCATCGATGTAATTGCGGCCGCGGCCACTGCCGTAGATGTTGCCGCGATCGTAGGTGCCGACACCGTTGATTTCCATCAAACCGCCGAAGGTACCGCCGGTGATCGCGATCGTCACACTGCCGCCGACACCGGCAAACCCGGTATCGCCGCCGCCGTAGATATCGCCGCGGACCCAGCCGCCGGTGACCGCGATATCCACATTGCCTTCGACCCGGCCGGCTTCACCGCCGCCGAAGATCGAACCAAGCACGGTACCGCCGGCCATCGAGATCGTCGAATTGCCGCTGATGATATTCACGCCTTTGCCGCCGCCGTAAACATTGCTTTCGTAGTAAACGACTTCGCCATTGGAGGTGCCGATCCCGCCGATGAAACATTCACCGATGGTAATGGAGGTATTGCCTTTGATCCCGACCCCATCGACCGCACCGGCGGCATAGATACCGCCGCGGATCGTGCCGCCATTGAGCGCAATGGCCACATCGCCGTTCAGGTTGCCGTAGGTCAACCCGGTACCGCAGATGACCGGGACTGCACCGCCCGCATCGGCAATGCCTTCACCGATCTGACCATCGTTGACGGTGATGTAAACGCCTTTGCCGCCATCGCAGGAACCATAGAGACCGCCGCGGATCGTACCGCCTTCGATCGTGATATGATCGGTGCCGAAATGGCTGCCGCCGTAGATCGAACCGTAGATCGAGCCGCCATAGACCGTGACGATCACATCGCCATCCACCCAGTTGCGGGAACGGGACCCGCCATAGATATTGCCGGAATCGAAAACTTCGTTGCCGTTTTCGTCCAGATTGACACCGCCGAGGATACCGTCATAGATCAGGATGATCACATCCCCGCCCACCCCGGCATGACCGGTCGCACCGGCACCGTACAGGTTGTAACGGACCTGACCGCCGCTCATGCTGATGGTCACACTGCCATCCACGCGACCGGCTTCACCGGCACCGTAAACGCTGCCCAGCACGACCCCGTTGGTCATGGTGATCGACACATCGCCGCGCACCAGGTTGGCCGCTTTGCCGCCGCCGTAAATATTGCTCTGATAGTAAACAATGCCATCGCGGGTCTCTTCCACGCCGCCGAAATAACCGTTCCGGATCTGGATGTAAACACTGCCGTCCACATCGGCCCCGGCCGTCAGACCGCCGCCGTAAACCCCGCCGCGGACATAACCGCCGACAAACTGCAGGATCACGTCACCGCTCACATCCGCATCGTCATTCATACCGCCGCCGACGACGGTCGCGACCGCACCGCCTTTGTCCGTCAGCGCGGCCCCCACAGAACCATCGTTGATCGCCATGCTGACACTCCCGGCCCCCTGGGTACCGGCACCGTAGACACCGCCGCCGATGGTACCGCCGCAGAGGACCACCGTGCTCCGGCCGCCATCCAGCGCGCCGCCGCACACATCGCCGGTGACTGAACTGTTGTTGAACTGGATCGCCGCCGTGCCGCCGCGGAGCGAATTTTCATCGACCGTCTGAAGCGAACCGGTGATGACCGCATTGTTGAAAATCGATTCGTTGGCGTTAAGCACGAAATCGCCTTCGGCATCGCCGTTGCACAACAGCCGGGTCACTGCCATACGGCTGCTGTTGGCGGCCGCGGCCGCGGCATCGAGCGTATCGTAGTACGAAGAAAGAGCAGTTTGACCGGCCGACACCTCTTCCAGATGGAACGGGGTTTCCGCCATGGCACTGTCAACCACACTCATCACCAGCGCACCATCGCTGTAGGTCAGCGACCAGGTGACGGTTTCGCTGATCGCCAGAACTTCGTTGGCACCGCGGTACAGGGCTTTGTCGAACAGGGTTTCGCCATCGGCAACGATCGTCACATTCAACAGATTCGAGTCCACGCCCAGCAAAAAGGCGTAATCGCCGTTCCGCGCATCACCGGCGATCCGGATGACCACATCATCGACGGCCAGCCCGTCCATGACTTCCAGACACGCTCCCGGATCGGAAACCGCATCGATCTGCAGCGAACTGACACCGGTGACACTGCCGCCGATCTGATTGTAACCGGTCACCAGCAATTCCGTGTTGCCGGCCCCCACCAGATCGCCGCCGATATACGCCCCGGCCATCCCGACGGTCGAAACACCGTAAACCACACCGCTGCGTTCGCCGCCGATCACCACATTGCCGCCGATGGAGGAATTTTTCAGACTGACAGCCAGATCGCCGCGCAGGTCGGACTTGTAACCGGCACCGTAGATGGAATCATAAAGTTCCGAATTTTCGAGCGAAATGCTCACCGCGCCGGTGACACTGCCGGTACGGCCGCCGGCATACAGTTTGACCAAAAAGGAATCCACCAGCATGATGTTGATATCACCGACAAAATCCGCTTCATTGCCGCCGCCGTAAACCGCCGACCGGATGCCATCAAAAACCGCGCCATTGAGGGTGATTTCCGCATTGCCGGTATGTTCCCCGCGGGAATTGCCGCCAAAAACCCAGGCGTTGAAGGCAACCGTGCTGTTGAAAGTCAGCGAAGTATTACCGGAGGTATTGCCCTCGGCACTGCCGCCAAAAACAAACGCGTTGTTGGAGCCGGTGCCGTACAGCATGGAATTTTCGGTAAAGGAGTGGGCCAGGCCGTCAGCATAGAGGCTGCCGGTAAGGATGCCGCCATTGACAACCAGATTCGCGCCTTCACCCAGAGAGGCCGCAAATGCCCGGGCTTCGCTGTAATCTGCGAATTCGCCTTTGACGACCTCGTTTTTCATCACATAAAAATCTGCCATCTGTTCCTCCCGCGCCGCCGCGCCGTACTCCGGGATCCCATCGGGAAGCCGGGGTTTTATGTCCTTATTTTATAAAAATACAATTGCTACACGGAATTATAACACCATTCCCTCCAAAAATCAAGAAAAATCCGGCAGGGAACGCTATTTTTTCCTGCATTCAGCCATCCGGACGGCTGTATCAAAAGATTTTTACGGAAAATTTTACTTTTGACTGGATTTTTTATCATCATGCGATATATTAATGGTATAAACGAGGCGTGATAGCCAAGCGGTTAGGCAGCGGTCTGCAAAATCGCATAGATCGGTTCAACTCCGATTCACGCCTCCATTTTTTTTGCCCTTTTTCCGGTACTTTCCCGTACCATCGTTTCCCGCAATAAAAAATCCGGAGCCGCCGTTTGGCAACTCCGGATTTTTTTGTCCGCTCAAATGACCGGATTACTTGAGATCGACCGCAATCGAGTAACCGATATCGCGGTTCTTCCGGCTGTTGATGGCTTCCACTTCGATAAAGTAGGTGCCGGCCAGAACATTGGTGGAAAGCGCGTCATCCAGCGAGAGTTCCACGCCACCGGCATTGAACAGCCGCACATCGGCCGTCGTACCGGCCGACTGCAGATCGCTGAAGAATTCGACATCAATATCAAGTTTACCGGCCGTTTCCGCCGTGAACGCGAAGATGTCGAGCGCGTCGTTGGTGCCGACCCATTCGTCCACCAGTTCGCCTTCGGTCAGCACCCGGGCTCCGGCAAATGTGTTGGCAGCCGGATCTTCCGACGGAGCCAGCAACACCGAGTAATCGGCCGTGCCCTTGGCCGTGACGACCAGATTGTATTCGGAATCCTTCAGACCATAGGCCGAGAGAACCAGTTTGCCGTTGGCATCCTTGCTGGAGAGCGACTTGACCTTCTTGCCGGTCGAATCGTACAGTGCCGCCGAAACATTGGCACCATCACCGGCCAGCGACACCGTCAGCTTGCCGCTGGCATCCGCCAGCAACCGATAGCAATCGGTCGAAGAATCAATGATCTTGCCGGAGACCCGCTTGGTGCCGGTGGTCAGATCCACCGTGACCTCGCTGACCATGTCGAGCGTCAGCGTGTAGTTGGAATCCTTCTTGCCGGAAACGGTGACGTAGTAGGTGTCATCGCCCGCCATGTAACCGGCAATACCGGTCTTGGCCTTCTTGCTGGAGAAACTCTTGAGTTTCTTGCCGGTGCTGCTGTACAGCGTCACGGTAACGCTCTGGCTCATGCCGGAAAGCGACAGCGAGCAAACCCCGCCGCCCGCGAATTCGTAGATATCCATCTGGTCGGCAGCCGACACCGCGCCGCTCACCGAACCGGTACCGGAAACAACCGTGACCGGCTTGCTGTATTCCATGGAGAAGTCAACCTTGTAGTCAGTGGCTTTCTTCGCCGTCACGGAAAGATAGCAGCCTTCGGTCAGCAGATAATCGCCGAGGACCGTTTTGGCTTTCTTGCTGGAGAAACTCTTGAGTTTCTTGCCGGTGGCATCGTACAACGCCATGGTGACACTCTGGCTCATGCCGGACAGTTTGATATCCGCCAGACCGGCCGCCGGGTCGATGGTGTAGTACTTGGTTTCACCGGCCGCCAGCGTACCGTCGACCGAACCTTCGGAACCGGCGAACACCATCTTTTCGTTGTAGGCCACGCTGGTGACCAGATCGTAGTAGGTGTTCTGCTTGCCTTTGCCGTTGTCGCCGCTGGTAACTTCAATGTAGCTGACAGCATCTTCCACCGCAAAGAAGGTGTAAGTCTGCGCCTTGCCGGCCGCCACACTGAAACTCTTGACCCGCTTGCCGGCCGCATTGTAAACGGTCAACTTGGTTTTGGCTTTGGTTTCACCGAGCGAAAGCGTCACCTGACCGGCACCGGAGAGTTCCGTCAGCGTCAGCGAGTAGCAATCAGTCGCATCGCCATAGCCGACCCAGCCGGTGATGGTTTCCGCCGGAGCCGGAGGCGCGATCACCGTTGCCGCCGCAATGGAATTGTTTTCGGTGGCATCCGGGAACGCCTTGGTGCTGATGGTGGCATTGTAGCTCATGTAATTCTTGCCATTGGAGGCTTCCACCACCAGATAGAAAGAATTGCCATACTTCGGATTGGTGCCGTCGAAGAGCTGCGCCAGCGAATAGGTCCCGCTCGAAAGGCTCTTGGAAGCGATCTTCTTGCGGTTTTCGTTGTAAAGCGTGACCCGGATATTGGACTTCTTGCTGCTGCCGACAGGCGCAACATCGTCGATCGTGATTTCGACCTGACCCGGATTGTAGTAGTTGGAGCAGTCGATCAGATAGTAATCCGCCAGACTGGAGCCGCCCACCGAT
>JAFQLP010000008.1 GCA_017414565.1 Lentisphaeria bacterium
GCAGACTGCACTTTCCGACGAAGAAGTGATCTACAAGGATGTCCCCGGCAAGTTCTACTACTTCAAATACCCGCTGGCAGATGGTTCGGGCTTCCTTGAAATCGCCACCACCCGCCCCGAAACCATGTTCGGCGATACTGCCGTAGCGGTCAATCCCGATGACGGGCGCTACAAACATTTGATCGGCAAGATGGTCAAACTGCCTTTGACCGACCGCGAAATCCCGATCGTTGCCGATGAACACGCCGATCCCACTAAAGGCTCGGGCTGCGTCAAGATCACTCCCGCCCATGACCCCAACGACTTTGAGGTCGGTCAGCGGCACAATCTTGAACGCATCATGGTCATGAACAAAGATGCCAGCATGAATGCCGCAGCAGGGAAAGAATTTGAAGGGCTTGACCGTTTTGCCGCCCGCGAAAAATGCGTAAAGATGATGGAAGAAGCAGGACTTCTGGTGCGGATCGAAGATATCACTCACGCCGTTGGTTACTCCGAGCGCGGCGATGTACCGATCGAAACGCTGGTTTCCTATCAGTGGTTCTGCAATATGAAAGAACTGGCCAAACCGGCCATCGAAGCGGTGCGTTCCGGTCAGATCAAATTCCATCCGGAGCGTTGGAGCAAAACCTATTTCCACTGGATGGAGAACATTCAGGACTGGTGCATCTCGCGTCAGATCTGGTGGGGCCACCGCATCCCCGCCTGGTACAACGACGAAACCAACGAGATCTATGTCGGCATGGAAGCCCCGACCGCGCCCGGCAAATGGCGGCAGGAGGAAGTCGTTCTCGACACCTGGTTCTCCAGCTGGCTCTGGCCGTTCTCGGTCATGGGATGGCCGGAAAAAACACCGGAACTGAAATATTTCTATCCGACCTGCGATCTGGTCACCGGCCCGGATATCATTTTCTTCTGGGTCGCCCGGATGATCATGGCCGGGTGTGAATTCATGGGCGAAGTCCCCTTCCGCAATGTCTATTTCACCAGCATCATCCGCGACGAGATCGGGCGTAAACTCAGCAAATCGCTGGGAAATTCCCCCGACCCGCTGGATGTGATCGCCACCTACGGTGCCGATGCCCTGCGCTTTACGATCACCTATATCGCGCCGGTCGGCATGGACATCCGTTACAGCAACGAAAAATGCGAACTGGGCCGCAACTTTGCCAACAAACTGTGGAACGCCTGCCGTTTCCGCCGGATGCAGGGCGATGTCACCCCCGAATTCCGCGCGCTCACACCGGAACGGATCGCCCGCCTCTCCGCCGATGAAAAATGGATGCTGGTCAAACTCAACCGCGCCATCGAATCGGTCGATCAGGCCATCCGCGAATTCCGTTTCCACGGTGCCGCGCATGAATTGTACGACCTGATCTGGAGCAATTTCTGCGACTGGTTCATCGAAGCCGAAAAAGTCCCCATGCGCGCCGGCGGCGAAGCCCGGGAAACGGCTCTGGCCGTACTGGATTACGCGCTCTTCCGGCTGCTCCGGCTGCTGCATCCGATCATGCCGTTCATCACCGAAGAACTGGCCCATCAGATGGGCTTCCTCGCCGAAGACCGTTCCATCCAGTACGAAGATTTCCCGACGCCGGACGGCCTGACGGTGGATGCCGGGTTGATCGACGATATCGACGGCAAATTTGAACTGATCCGCGCCGGTCGTTTCCTGCGCTCCAGTTACAATATCCCGGACGGCAAAAAGATCCGCTTCTTCATCAAAGCGGCATCGCCGGAGAAATTCGCTTTCCTGCAGGCGCAGGAGGCTTCGCTCAAGAGCCTGCTGAATGCCGAAGAAGTGGAACTTTCCATCAGCGACTTCGATGCCGCCGCCCGCGGGGCGGCTCCGGCCCAGCCGGCCACCCTCGGCGTTATCTGTCTGCCGCTGAAAGGGCTGGTCGATGTCGCCGCGGAACAGGCCAAACTGGAAAAACAGCAGAAGGAACTGACCGGCTGGATCAACGGCAGCCGTGCCAAACTTTCCAATGAACGCTTCCTGGCCAATGCTCCGGCGGATGTTGTGGCCAGTGCAAAAACCCATCTGGCGGAACTGGAAGCCAAACTGGAACGGGTACAGTCTCTGCTGGACAGCCTGAAATGATCCGGACCAATCTGCATACCCACACGCCCCGTTGCAAACATGCCGAAGGGACAGCGGCGGAATATTGCCGGTTTGCCGCCCGGATGGGATTGACCCGTCTGGGCTTCTCGGAACATGCACCGTTCCCCGGCAACAACTTTGCCCCGAAAACCCATCCCCGGTTTGAGGAACTGCCGGATTACCGGGCCGAACTGACACAGGCGGCCCGGGATTTTCCGGCGTTGACCGTGCTGGCCGGACTGGAATGCGAATATGTGCCGTCGCTCGGGCACAATTACTTTCTGGAACTCAAGGAACAATACCGACTCGACTATCTTATCGGCAGTCTGCATTACATCCTGACCGACAGTCAAGTCATCTCCCTGCATGACCATGCACCGTCACCGGCGGAACTCCGTTGGCTGGTCGATGCCACGATCGACCTCATCCAGTGCGGGCACTACCTCTTTATTGCCCACCCGGATATGATGTTCATGCACCAGCCGTGGAATGCCGGGTTCGAGGCCGCCGCCCGCGAGATCATCGCCGCGCTGAAAGCCACCGGCGTACCCGCGGAGATCAACGGTTGCGGCTGCCATAAACCGCCGGTAACGGACCCGGACAATACCATCCGGCCGCCGTATCCGCGCCGGGAATTCTGGGATATCGCCGCCGAATACGGCATCCGTGTCGTCGTCAATGCCGATGCCCATCTGCCGCAGAATCTCCTGCATCTGCGCGATGTGGAATCCTTTGCCGCCCGGTATGGACTGCCGGTCGTCAACGATGATTTGCTGAACTGATCCCCGTTCCGGTTGTCAAGCCTGATCCGCTTCCGGCGCGACCGCACCGGCTGCTATCCCGGTATTCTCCGCCGGGGGCCATTCCAACACCAGGCGCAACCGCCGGGCAGTCCCGGCGGGCCCGATGACCCGGATCAACTGCGCCACATCCAGTCCGACCTCCCAGCCGGTCAATACCAGCGAAACCGCCCGGGCCAGCACCCCGCGCTCCCGGTCGTAACGGGACTCAAGTTCGTTCAACAACCGCCGTACTTCCACCGGTTCCAGCGACTCCCGTTCCTCGAGATCAAATATCAAATCCTGCAACGCCAGCCGGATCATCTCATCGTCCGGACAGCGGAGCTGCTGTTCCTCCGGCGACAGCGACCAGTCATCACTGAAAATCCGGTTCCACTGCCGGGCATCAGCCAGCGTATCCGTCAGCGGCTG
Organism: Lentisphaeria bacterium; assembly: GCA_017414565.1. Lineage (GTDB taxonomy): Bacteria > Verrucomicrobiota > Lentisphaeria > Victivallales > Victivallaceae > RGIG1931. Next base: position 3,316 of record JAFQLP010000008.1, read on the forward strand.
CATCAGGGCGGCAATCATCGGATATCCGGGCCGTGATGACAACGGCCGACAGAACGGGGCCGCCATAAAAGCAAAATTTTCCGGCGGCAGATCCCGCAGATCCTCCCGGTTGTGCCGGAGCAGAAATTCCCGGTCCAACACCGCCGGGCGGTCGCTGATGCGGTCGATTTCAAAATGTTCCATCAGGAACCGTACACTGCGCAGCATCGGCCGCTGACCGGTGGTGTAACCGGTCTGGGCCAGCACGCTGATGACCGAATCGGCCAGATACCCGCTGCGCCGCAATTGATCCACCCGGATATCATCCGGTTCCACCGGCGGCAGTGCCATGATCGCCGGAGCGGGATACCCCAGCGCGGCAAAGAAAAGCGTCTGATACGCCAGCGCAGTCACATCCGTCACCGGACAGAAAATGACCGACGTGCCGAATACGATATCATCCAGTGTATTGGTCAACAGATCACTCGGTACGCCGCCGCCATCCAGCAGGATCGGATCAGCCAGCGAATCCAGCGGCATCCGGTATTCATTGAGCGAAAGCATATCATCGCAAACCACCTGATAACGGGTGAATACCGCCTTTACCGCCCCCCGGATCCGGCAGACCCGGCCGCGCAGCACTTCATCGATCTCCCGTTTCATGTGGAAAAGCACCGTCCCCGACACATCGAGCAGCACCAGATCGTGCATCCCTGTCAGAGCCGTATTCTGCCGTTTGCGCCCGCCGACCGGGGAATACCGCACCCCCCGGTTGGAAATGATGACCGGCAACCGCGGGTCCAGTTCCAATCCCACACTGCCAAGCGACCGGACCACCCCGCCGAGCCGGTCCGGCGGCGGCAACTGGAACCGCACCACACGGCGGCTGTCCCGGTCGGGATTGTCACAATACGCGGCACTGCCGGTAATCAGCCGCGCCGCCGCTTCCCGGTATTTATCAATAAAACGGCTCTGAAACCGGACATCATCCGGACGGCAGAGATCAAGCCAGCGAATGATCCGGAGAAAATACTCCGCTTCCCCGGCAGTCACCGGATCGCTGCTGTCATTGACCAGCAACTGCATCCGGCCGTGCGACGATGCGACCGACAATGCCGCCATCACCACGCCGCGCATCCGGCTCAAGGAAAAAAATTCATTTTGCGGTACTGCCAGCCGAATCCGCATCCATTCCCCCGGTCAAAAAAAGCCCGGATCGTTGTGATCCGGGCTTTTGCCACATTTCCTCAATAACCCGTGTGATTCGGATCCCACACCGGGATCCCATCGCTGTCAAACTGGATATCCGGCAATTTCACATCCTTCACCTCCGGCACGGCCCGGCGGAGGCCACTCTGCGGATCGAAGCCGGTCACTTCCAGCGGTGCCGCCTCGGCAGCCATTTCCGGCATCACACCGTAATCGGCCACATTCATCGCGGCGGCGGCATCCAACTGCGCCTTGGCATTGCGGAGCCCCACATACGCCGAGGCCAGAGTCGTCTGGGCATCGACCAGGTCGCGCTGCACTTCGTTCAAACGGGTCAGAGCCACATTACCGGTATGATACTGTTCGTCCACCAGATCGCGCTGTTTGGTGGTGATCGCCAGCGTTTCTTCGTAGAGACGCACCTGTTTGACGTTCTGGGTATAATTCGCGTATGCGTTGCGGACTTCCTGCACCACCGCCAGCCACTGGTTCGCCACCTGGAACCGGGTCGCCGCCAGCGAGGCTTCCATTTCACGCACCCGGTTGTAACGGATAAAGCCGCTGAACAGAGTCCAGTTTGCCTGCACCCCGTAATTGAAGGTGTTGCCGTTGTCGCGGGAGGTGTACGCCGCACCGTCGCCGTAGTGGTAACGGTTGCTGTACGGGCTGAACTGATACTGGGCAAACGCCGAGATCACCGGCGAAAAATTGCTGAAACTCTGGAGCCGCTGATATTCCGCGATCTGCACCTGTTCGCGGTAGGCCTGCAGGTCGGGCCGGTTCGCCAGAGCGTTATCCAGATACAACTCGACCGGAGGCAGCGTGGAAAGCCGCTGGGCCGTCACATCCGGGAACACCACTTCCGGCGGCAGGGTCCCTTCCGGATAGCCCATCATCACCGCCAGCGCATTCAGGGCGATCTGATAATTGTATTCGGCGGCGATTTTGTTGCCCAACGCCGAATTCGCCTGGACCCGGAAGTTCAGCACATCGCTGAGCGGAACCGCACCCACCTCGAGTTTCAACTCGGTGTAGCCCAGGTTTTTGACCTGAAAATCCCAGTCTTCGTTGGCAATACGGATTTTTTCCTTGGCCAGCATGACTTCGTTGTAAGCATAAGCCACACTGCGGAGCAGCTGACGGGCATCATCTTCGCTCAACCGCTGCTGCTGATTGTAGGCGTGTTCGGAGATCTTCACCTGAAATTCCCGGGCCAGACCGTCAAAAAGCGTCCAGTTGATCGAGGCGGAGACCTGACCGGACCAGCCGTCCACATGCCGGGAGGTGTTCACATTTTCGATCCCCCGGTGGTAGGAATCCATCCGGGCAATGCTGGCACCGGCCGAAATCGTCGGGGCATAGCCGCCCAACGCCTGATAATAACGCATCTTGGCCTGGGCAAGCGAGTAATAAGCGGCGATATAGGTCGGATTGTTCGCCAGCGCGATCTGCTGCGCCTTTTCCAGCGACAATTCCGTGACCCCCTTCAGCAGTTCATCGGCCGCCCCCCGGTCACGGGTGGTATAGGCATCCGCGTCGAAATCCATCGGCGGGTTCTGATAAGACTCACAGCCGGCCAAAACCAGCAGGGCCACGCTCCCGGTCAGCAGCCGGAACAACATTTTTCGCATTTGCATAGAAAACCCCATTACATGGTCCATAATCATTACATGCCTTTAAATTTACATCGGCCGGGGAAAAATGCAAATATTTCCGCCTGCCAAAAAAAAGAAAATTTTTGAAAAACAGATAATTCGGATTCTCAAACTGATAACGCTTCGTCCGCCTCCTCCGTTCCCCGGCGGTCGCGCACCGGGTCAATCACAACAGCGAATTCTCCTTTCAAGGGCGATGATGCCGCCCAGACAGCCAATTCCGCCGCCGTCCCGCGCCGGATTTCCTCATGCAGTTTGGTCGCCTCCCGGATCACCGCCACCGGGGCATCGCCGCCGACGATCTCGGCCAATTCCGTCATGGTTTTGGCAATGCGGTGCGGCGATTCATAAAAAATCACCGTTTTGTCTTCTTCGGCAATGCGCTCAAAAAAACGCCGCCGCCGCCCCGATTTCACCGGTGGAAAAGCGTAAAAGGCAAATTTATCCACCGGCAGGGCCGCCGCTGTTACCGCAAATGTCACCGCCGACACGCCGGGGATCACCACCGGCTCGATCCCGGCGGCGACCGCCTCCCGGGCCAGCAGGAATCCCGGATCCGCCACCGATGGCGTACCGGCATCGGAAACGGCTGCCACCGATTCACCGGCCAGGATCCGGGCGATCAGTTCCCCGGTGCGCCGGTGTTCGTTGAAAGCGTGACAACTGACCAGTTTGGCCCGGATATCATAGTGACTCAACAACTGTCGGGTATGACGGGTATCCTCTGCCGCAATAAGATCCACCGACCGCAACACCGTCAGGGCACGCAGGGTGATGTCTTCCAGATTGCCGATAGGGGTGCTGACCAGATAAAGTTTTCCGATCGAATTCATTTGCAATATCTCCTCTGCGGGTGTAACATCACCCGGGAATAAAAAAAAACAAATGAAAACAACTCATCTTATGGAAAACTCTGCCGCCGGAACCGTCCGGCTCGTCAAACGGATCAGCGAAGCCGGTGCCGCATCGCGCCGCGCCGCGGCCGATCTTGTGCTGGCGGGACGCATCACCGTCAATGGCACCGTGGTGCGGGAACCGGGGTTCCCGACCCGTCCGGAAGACCGTGTTTCGCTTGACGGCAAAGAACTTGCCCCGCCCCGCAAATATTACATCATGCTGAACAAACCGCCCGGTTGGACCTGTTCCAATGCCGATCCGCACGCCGACCGGCTGGCAGTCGATCTGATCCGGCTCGCGGAACCGGTCCGGCTCTTTTCCGCCGGACGGCTCGACCGGGACAGCGAGGGGCTGATCCTTTTTTCCAACGACGGCGATTTTGTGCAACGCCTGACCCATCCCGGCGGCGGCATCCGCAAACGCTATTTTGTGACTACCGCCAAGCCGCTTTCACCGGCTGCCATCGACCGTTTGACCACCGGCATCCGGGACGACGGTGAAATGCTCCGCGCCATCGCCATCGAAAAACAATCGGCGGGCTATCTGTTCACCCTCGGCGAAGGCAAAAAACGGGAAATCCGGCGCATGGTCGCCGCCGCCGGAAGCCGGGTGAAGATCCTGCGGCGGATCGCCATCGGGGCGTTGGAACTCGGTCCGCTGCCGCCGGGGAAATGGCGGGAACTTTCGCCGGCGGAATGCGATGCCGCACTCCGTATGGAATAATTTTCACTGGCTTTCTCATTTTCCATCGGGCGGTTGCAAAACCGGCAAACCGGGGAATATTCTGTGGTGGAGGAAAACCGCGGGGGGCGGTTCCTGCCAAAAAAAATCATCCACAGGAGGGAAAAATGAAACAATCACTTTGCATGCTTTCGTTGCTGGCCTCGCTGGCTCTGGTCATCACCGGATGCAGCTGCCAAGCCGGGGAAAACAATGCCTGCGCCACACCGGCTCCGGAAGCCAAAGCCGTGACCGAGGCTGCCAAAAAATGTCCGCCGGAAACGGTCAAAACCGCCGTCACGCCGAGTGGCGAAGTGCTCTACATCGTCGCCATCTGCAGTGCCGGGGAAACCTGTTCCGATTCGGCAGAAGCCGGCAAAACCGCGCAGTGCTGGAAAGACCGGCACCACCGTCACTGGTGCGCCAAACCGCTCAAACAGGGCGATTGCAAGGAAAAAGCCGGAGCCGAATGTTATCAGAAAACCGATGGCTCGATGAAGGCTGTGGAACAGAATGCCGCCGCCGTCAATAATGGCAGCTGCAAGGAATGGTGCGTCAAAGCGGTCAAGGAATGTCCCGCCAAAAGCGGCAAAACCTGCGAAGCCACCAAACATGTCACCACCACCGATCATCAGACGGCCTGCGCTCCCGCCGATGTGAAAAAGGCAAAATCGGAACATCCCGACAAACCGGCGGAAATGGCGGACAGTATCGTGGAAGATGACTTTTTCATCGTGTCTGCCTACTGACACCCGGATACCGCTTTTCAACCGGGATATCTCCCGCATTTAAAAGCAAAAAACCGTCCCGGTCGGGACGGTTTTTTTGCTTGTATCCCCGAAAGAGGATCAGCGGGCGTAGTATTCGACCACGCTCATGATCTTGACCGGAACCGGGATCTCTTCGACCTGCGGCTTGCGGACAAGAGTGGCTTTGCAATTTTCCAGATCGACTTCCAGATAAGCCGGGATCGTGGCATTGCTCTTCTTGGCGTTTTCGGCGATCACCGGGGACTTGGCCGGATCGATGGAGACAACCTGACCTTCGCGCACCTGGTAGGAAGAACGGTCAACGCGCTTGCCATCGACCAGAATGTGACCATGGTTCACGATCTGCTTGGAAGCGAAGATGGTCGGAGCAAAACCGGCGCGGAAAACGACCGCATCCAGACGGGTTTCGAGCCCGCAGAAAAGTTTGTCACCGGCCTGACCGCTGCCGGACTTGGCCTTGGCATAAGCGATCTGGAGCTGTTTTTCGCTGATGGCGTAGTAGTTGCGGAGTTTCTGCTTTTCGATCAAAAGTTCACCATAGGTGGAGAGCTTGTCACGACGGCCTTTACCATGCGGACCGGCCGCATAAGCGCGGGCCATGCCCTTGACGGTGGGGCAGTTCGGGCAGCCCCAGAGACAGAATCCGATACGACGGCAGAACTTGTGCTTCGCCTGACTTGCGGTTGGCATAACCAATCCCTTTCTTTTGAGAGTCTTGCGACTCCGGTTGAGGTTTCAATGCATCCGGTGTCAAGCCTCATGAATGGGGCCGGATACACTCCCGTGAAAAAAACGGTTCTATACTATAACACATCATCCGGAAAATGCAAATCCCGTCCGGACAGCCCTCAAAGGTTCCCGGCATGAACATACCGGTACCCCCGCAAACGGGCGGCCGCACAGGCAGCATGGACCCGTTCCGGCGGGGTCGGCGGCAGGTGCCGCAGTTCGCACTGCGGGAAAAAACGGGAAAAATGCAGCGGTACGGATTTGTCGATGACCGGTTCCAGCCGGTCCAGCAGCTGTTCCACCTGCCGATCGGAGTCATTCCGGCCGGGGATCAGCAGATTGGTGATCTCCAGATGACGCCCCAGCGACCGGAAAAAAGCCACCGCCTCCAGCACCGGTTCCAATCCGCCGCCGCAGATCTGACGGTAGAACGCCGGATCGCCGGATTTTACATCAAAATTGGCGGCATCGATCAACGGAAACAACTCTTCCGCCGCCTCCCGGGTGATATAGCCGTTGGAAACCAGCACCGTCGCCAGTCCGGCCCCGTGCGCCGCCAGCGCAATATCCATGGCATAGCCCGCCCAGACCGTCGGTTCGTTGTAGGTGAACGCCACCGATCGGCACCCCCGGGCCACCGCCATTGCCACAAAATCCTCCGGCGCGATCCGCCGCATCCCGCCGGGCGGCAGGCCGCGCGAAAGTTCATCGTTCTGGCAGTTGGCACAACGGAAATTACAGCCGTAGGTTCCGCAGGAAAATGTCCGGGTGCCCGGCAGAAAATGGAGCAATGGTTTCTTTTCTATGGGATCGTCCTGGATCGCCGCCGGAAAACCATCGGCCCGCGATGCCAGTCTGCCGCCTTCGTTCCGCCGGACCCGGCAGAACCCGCTCCCGCCGGGCGGCAGCAGACACCGGTGCGGACAGAGAAAACAGCGCAGAGCATCTCCCTCCGGCCGGACAAAACGGTCATCCGCGGACGGCGAAGGAGCTTGCAACATCGTCAATGATCTCCTCCAGAGATTTTTCCGGCACCCAGCCGGTCAGCGCATGGATCGCCGAGGTATCCGGCTTACGCCGCATCATATCTTCAAATCCCTTGGCGTACGCCTGTTCATAGGGAATATGCTCAATGGTCGAAGAACTGCCGGTGCGGGCGATCACCAGTCCGGCCAATTCCCCGATGGTGACCAGCCGGGTACTGCCGATATTGTAAATGTTGCCGTATGAACCCGGTTCATCCAGCAGCAGCATCACCGCCCGGACCACATCGCTGACATGGCAGAAACAGCGCGACTGCTCCCCGGTCCCGTAAACCGGCAGCGGCTGATGCCGCAACGCCCGCTCGACAAACCGGGGGACCACCATGCCGTAACGGCCGGTCTGACGGGGCCCGACGGTGTTGAAAAAACGCACCACGGTCCCCGGCAATCCGCAACTGCGGTGAAAAGCCGTCAGATAAAATTCATCCAGCAGTTTACTGCAGGCATAACACCAGCGCGACCGGGTCGGACAACCAATCAGCAGATCATCGGTTTCAGCAAAACTTTCCCGGCTCGATTTACCGTAAACTTCGCTGGTGGAGGCGATCAGCACCCGTTTGCCGCATTCGGCCGCCGGTTCCAGCACATTTTCGGTGCCGCGGATGTTGGTGCGGATCGTTTCGACCGGGGACTTGACCACCAGTTCCACCCCCACGGCCGCCGCCAGATGCACCACCCGGTCCGCCGCCTGAACTTCGCGCCGGACGACCTCCGCCTCCCGGGCGACATCACAGGTGATCACGGTCAGATGCGGATCATTCCACACGGCCGCCAGATTGTCACGGGACCCGGTGGAAAAATCATCCAGCACCACCACATCATCTCCGGCCGCCAGCAGGCGTTCCACCAGATGACTGCCGATGAACCCGGCACCGCCGGTGACCAGCGTGCGCATCAATCACCGCCCTCCAGCAAACGCAGATCCCGGCCGGTCAGCAACCGGAACAACCACATGACCGGACCGCTCAAAACATACAGCGTGATCAGCACCAGCACGCCGTAACCGCGGAAAACCGCCACCACCAGGATCAATACCAGCAACAGCCAGATCTGACGCGGATGCCGCCGCAGATTCACCAGCCATTTGCCGAAGTGCATGTAGGGGACCGGGCTGACCATCAGCACGCCCAGCACCGCGGCATAGACCGGCAGCCACCCGGCAATGTTGTCCAGATGGATCTTCGCGCCTTCGGCAAACAGCACCACACTGCACACGGCCGCCGCCGCGCCGGGCGAAGGCAGACCGGAAAAAACATCGCCGCTTTTTTTCTGAATGGCATGTACGTTGTAGGTCGCCAGCCGCAATGCGGCACCGCCGAGATAAACCGCACAAAGCATGTAGGTTATGAATTCCTGACTGCCGGTCATCGTACCGCGCAGTTTGTGGGTGAGGATCGCCATCACCGTTGCCGGAGCCACCCCGAATGTGACCATATCCGCCAGCGAATCCATCTGCACGCCGTGCATACTGATCGCATTGAGGAGCCGGGCGGCGAACCCGTCCAGCGCATCAAAAATCATGGCCGACAGGATCAGCCATGCGCTGACGGCGAAGATCGCCGCCGTCGAAGAATCCACCGGATCGCGGTTGTAAGCATCAAGCGTGTTCAAAATCGCCCAGAAACCGCAAAGCGAATTGCACAATGTCAGTGCATTCGGCACGCCTTTCAGCCATCGTTTCGGACAAAGCAGGGCTTCCGAAGAAATCATTATTTCACCACCTTTGCCAGGATATCACTGCCGCCGCGGACTTTATCGCCGACCTTGACGGTCACTTCAAAACCATCGACCGGCAGATACAGTTCCGTACGGGACCCGAACTTGATCATGCCGTAGATCTCGCCTTTTTTCATCTGCCGCCCCGGCTGCACCGGGCAAACGATCCGCCGGGCAATGGCTCCGGAGATCTGCCGCACCGCCATCGGGAATTCGATCCCGTCGGCCCGGGCGGTCCCCGCCAGCGTCATGGCCTCATTTTCTTTGGCGCAATCGGGATTGCGGGCATCCAGATACCGGCCTTCGCGGTACACCGCAGACACCACCTGCCAATCTGCCGGAGCCCGGTTCACATGCACATTCAACACCGACAGGAAAATACCGATCCGCAGGGCTTTGCCCTCAAACGGAGCCTGATCGAAATCCACCACGCCGATATCTTTCACCGTCCCGTCCGCGGGACTGACCAGCACCGCCGGATCAGCGGGGATCTGACGGCTGGGGTTGCGGAAAAAAGCGGCCAACGCCAGAAAACACAGCACGGTCAGAGCCGTCAGACTCCATCCGGTCACCGGATATCCATGCCGGGCCAGGGTGATAAATCCGGTACAGAGCAGTACCGCCGCCACGGCACCAAGCCCCCATTCACGGAACCCGTAGTGTGTCAGAGTCATCATGATATCAAAACCTTTCTTTGCTGTTTCTGCTGTAATATACCATCACTCCGCCCCCATTTCAAGCACGGGTCCGGCGGCCGGTTTCAAAAGAAAAACCGGATGGGACGCTCTCCGGCGATCTGATTCATCAACGCCATCAATTCCGCACCGGCCCGGGCCTCGGCGATCTCGCCGCGCAAAATCAGCGATGCCTGTTCAAACGGCAGAAAACCGGCCGGCCGCAGGAGCCGTATCCGCTGCATCCGGTATTTTCCATCCACCAGTTTCGGGGTATCCCAGCCGGATGCCGTCACGCCGGTCAACTCCTCCTGCTGCCATTGCAACATGCCTTCATCACCGGCCGCGCCGCCCGGTTCACCCAACGCGGTCCGCACCGTCACCGCATCCAGAGCCTGCCGTCCGGCGGGTGTCCCCGGTGCCGTTACGATCTCCCGCAACAGCCGCGCCGGGCGGTAAAACCGCATCTGGTTTTCCCGGTAGGCCCGTTCCAATTCCGCCGGAGTTGCCGTCAACCGTTCCGGCACGGTCTTTTCCAGCATGGCCAGAACCGCCATTTTCAACTGCCGGTCCGGATCGGCCGCGGCCTGCTGCAATGCCCCGGCGTGAAGCGGTCCGAAACCCGGCACCCCGGGCAGCAGCATTTTACGGAGCATCGTCTCCGCCAATTCCGGCGACGGGGGAAAACCTTTCTGTTCCAATATACCGATCAATTCCCGGCGGTAAAATTCCTGACAGAGGATGTTCCGCAGCCGTATCCGCAAATGATCCCGGTTCAGCGGGTCCCGCGGCGACAATCCGGCCCGCAACAGCCGCCCGGCCTCCTCCCGGCCGATCGTCCGGGAACCGCAAACGGCGACTTTTTCCGGCAGTGAAGCGATCAGATCATCCGGTTCTGCGGCGGCCATCCCAACAGCCGCCATCAGCAGCGATCCGGCAACGATCCAACTACGGAACCGGCGCATGGCTGGCATCCCCCGCCGGCTCCGGCCCGGCTGCCTCCTTCTGCGCACGGGCGGCTTTGGCGGCGGCAAACCGTTTCTGCTCCGCCACACTTTCGCGGTTGATCAAAGCGAATTCCCGCTCGGCGGCCCGGATCAACGGCTTGAAATCATACTGCCGCGCCACGGTCCCTATGCGGTGCAACTGTCTGGCGCAGGCGGTCAATGCCCGGACATATTCCTGACGCGCCCGTTCATCGTTTTCCCGGGTCGCCGCCCACCGGACCTTCTGCAACCGGAGTTCCCGGTATCCGGCAACCATCTGCGCCATTTCCGCCACCCGGGCGGCCGCCCGGCTTTCGGCTTCCATTTCGCGGTAAAGCGGATTCCGGCGGGCGGCCTCGTCCAACTGCTGTGCCGCGGCCTTGAAATCCCCCGCATCCAGCCGTTCCTGTGCCTGCACCACCGCGTAATTGCCGGTCTGGATATCGACCATCCGGGAAAGGAAAATGCTGCCCGGATCAAGCGCACGCAACTTGACCGCCTGTTGCGATGAAGCGGCATAATCGCGTTTGTCCATGCTTTCAAACAGGCGCAGGATCAACTGATTGCGTTCTGCCGGGTTGACGCCTTCCGGAGATTCGGACCGCTCACACCCGGCCGACAGCAGCAATACGGCGGCGATCACCGGCACGGTAAATGTCAGAAAATGCTTTGTCATGGCATATAAGATACCCCGTTTTTCCGTAAAAAAAAGCCGCCATGCGCTTTATTTTCAGCATTTTTGTGCTATTTTCAAGCAGAAGGAAAATTTCCCCATGATAAAAGATCTCTACACCAGTCAGTCCCCGGAAGATACCGGAGCCATTGCCGCGGAAATCCTGCGCGCCATGCCCGATGGCGGTGTCATCGCGCTTTACGGCGATCTCGGTGCCGGCAAAACGGTCTTCGCCCGGGCTTTTGCCGCCGCGCTGGGCATCACCGAACCGGTTTCCAGCCCCACATACACGATTTTGCAGGAATACCCGGTCCCCGATGGCGGCATGTTTTACCATCTGGATCTTTACCGGATCAGCGATGCCCGGGCGGGACTCGCTTTCGGTGTCGATGAATACCTGAACGAACCGGGTGCATGGATCCTGGCGGAATGGCCGGAACGGATCGAGACCCTGCTGCCGCCGGGGACTGTCCGGCTGCAGATCCGGCATCTGTCCGAAACCGGCCGGGAAATCACCCGCCTGTCCTGACGGGGATCACATTTCCTCCCGCAACCGGCGGACCCGTTCCCGGATCGGCGGGTGCGTACTCAACAGCGAATCGGCACCGCCGCGCAATGCCGCTTTCGGATTGACGATATACATGTTTTCCGTCACCCGGCTCTCCCGCATCGGGGTCCGGTCGCCGCTGAGGATCTCCAGAGCCTCCGCCAGCCCGTCCGGATTGCGGGTGAACTGCACCGCCGAAGCATCGGCCAGATATTCCCGCTGACGGCTCACGGCCAACTGGATCAAAGTGGCCAGGATCGGAGCCACGATCATCAGGATCAGCCCCACGATCATCAGCAGCAGCTGCATGTTGCCGCCTTCTTTTTCATTGCGGCGACGGCCGCCGCCGGTGAAGAATAAACTCCGCAGAAAAACCTCGCTCAACAACGCGATCCCGCCGGCCAGGATCGCCATCAGCATGGAAAACCGGATGTCGTAATTGCGGATGTGACCGATCTCGTGGGCGATCACCCCCTGCAACTGTTCGCGGTTGAGTTTGGCCAACAGCCCGGTCGTGACCGCCACGGCGGAATTTTCCGGCGAAGCCCCGGTGGCAAATGCATTGGGCGCGGCCTCGTCGATCAGAAATACCCGGGGCATCGGGACCCCGGCGGCAATCGACATTTCCTCGACCACATTGAACAGCGTCTGCAATTCCAGCACCCCGGCGACCTCCTCCCGGTGCAATTCGGCGGCCCCGCTGAATGCCAGCAGACAATCCGCGCCGCCGCACAGCGCAATCACCAGACAGATCACAGCGGCGATCACCCCGGCAAACGCCCCGGTCTGCCAATCGCCGTAAAAACCGCCGAATACGCTGCCGAGAGCCACCAGCAGCAACACCATCGACAACATCAGGATATTGCTGTTGCGTTTGTTGGCCGCGATCTGGTCAATGAATGTGACGCTTTTTGCCATTTTCAGAAACGGACCTCCGGAGCCTTGCGGTCAGCCGGATCTTCGATCTGCCACAGCGTGACATCGGCAAAACGGAAGAAACCTGCCACCACATTCGCCGGGAAGAGCGCGATCGCCGTATTGTAACCGGTCGCGGTATCGTTATAATGCTGTCTGGCAAACGAGATCCGGTTTTCGGTGGAACTCAATTCCTCCTGCAAACGCAGGAAATTTTCGTTGGCTTTCAACTGCGGATATGCCTCGATCTGCACCATCAGCCCTTTCAATGCGCCATCCAATCGGTTTTCGGCCGCGATCCGGCCGGCGGTATCACCTTTCTGAACCGCGGCGGCACCGGCCCGGGCTTCCGTGACCGCCTGCAGCACCGACGATTCATGCCCGGCATAACCTTTGACCGTTTCCACCAGATTGGGGATCAGATCACTGCGCCGCTTGAGCTGCACATCGATCTGCGCCCAGGCGTTGTCGCACTGTTTTTTCAAACCGACCAGGCGGTTGTACAACCCGATCACAAACAATACCGCCACCACCGCGACGGCGATCCCGATCCACATTCCCATAAAATTTTTCCTCCTGCAGTGAAAAACTGCTTTTTTTTGATACAAGACCGCGCCGTCCGACTACTGCCGTCCGGCGCGGTTTTTCTTTGTTTTCCCGTTTCCGGATCAGCCGAACAACTTTTCGAGGTCCACCTTGGCCTGGGCATTCAGCGTGACCAGCGTCTTGCTGTGGAGGATCCCGGGGATATCGCCGGTCATCTTGGTCGCCAGAATATCGCCCAACTGTGCGTTGTTCTGAACGCGGATGACAAATACCAGATCGTATTCGCCCGCCACGGTGTAAACCTCGGTAACGCCATTGATCGCCATCGCATCACGGATGACTTCCTGGATCCGGGAACGATCGACATTCACAAGCACAATTCCGGTGACCATACTAAAGACTCTCCTTTCCTCTCCGGGCAGCGCCATGCCGCACCTCTCATCATTTAGGATAAACCCATCCCGGCGTATTGCAAGCGGCAGAAAGAGAATTTTTCCGACTTTTTTCGACAATTTCCCCGGCATTACGGCCGGAATGCTTTTTTCCGCAGCATCCCCTCGGCCTCACGCACCGCCTCGGGGGTCCCGAGCAGCATCAGCGAATCGCCCGCCAGCAGTTCGGTATCGCCCCGCGGCATCACAAACCGCCCGCCCCGCCGGATCAACAGCACCAGGGCGTTTTTCGGCATATTCAGCGATGACAATGTCTGATTCACCACAGCGGCATCCGGAGCCAGTTCGATCTCGATGGAAGCGTTGTCCCCCTTGCCGGTCTCCTCAAACAGAAGCGGAGCCAGCGGCCGGTCCTGCAACGGCGCATCCAGTTTCAACAGCCGGGCCAGCGGCATCAGCGTTGTCCCCTGCAGCAGCACGGAAGTCAGGACCGCAAAAAAGACGATATTGAACACCAGCGTGGCCTGACTCCCCAACAGCCATGTGTTCATCAGCGGGTAGGTCGCCAGCATGATCGGTGCGCCGCCGCGCAATCCGACCCACGAAATGAAGCACCGTTCCCGCATGGAGTACGGACTGCGGATCAGGGTGCAGAAAACCGCCAGCGGCCGCGCCACCGCCATCAGCAGCAACGCCACCAGCAAACCCTCCCATTTGATCGTCCACAACTGCGACGGTTTGACCAGCAACCCGAGGATCAGAAACAGCATCATCTGCATCAGCCAGCCGATGCCGTCGTGAAAACGGCCGACCCCGTTACGGAAGATGAACCGGCTGTTGCCCATGACGATACCGCAAACATAAACCGCCATGAATCCGTTACCCTTCAGCATGTAGCCGCCGGAAAACGCAAAGACGGCCGATGCCATCCCCAGCACATAATACA
>JAFQLP010000123.1 GCA_017414565.1 Lentisphaeria bacterium
GGTACGCAGGCTCCGTTTTCCAACATCACGCTGGACTGGACCGTGCCGGCTGACCTGGCGGAACAGAATTGTATCGTGGGCGGCAAGGAAGTCGATTTCAAGTACAAAGACTGCAAGGCGGAAATGGATATGGTCAACCGGGCCTTCATCGAAACGATGATCGAGGGCGATGCCCAGGGCCGCGGCTTCCAGTATCCGATCCCGACGTATTCCATCACCCGCGATTTTGACTGGTCGGAAACCGAAAACAACCGGCTGCTGTTCGAGATGACCAGCAAATACGGCACGCCGTATTTCTCCAACTATGTCAACAGCGACATGGAACCCAGCGACATCCGTTCGATGTGTTGCCGGTTGCGGCTGGACCTGCGGGAATTGCGGAAAAAGTCCGGCGGTTTCTTCGGCAGCGGGGAAAGCACCGGTTCCATCGGGGTGGTCACCATCAACATGCCACGCATTGCTTATCTGGCGCAGGATGAAGCGGATTTCTATGCCCGTCTTGACCACATGATGGATATTGCCGCGCGTTCTCTCAAGATCAAACGCGAAGTCATTTCCAAACTGCTGGATGAGGGTCTGTATCCCTATACCAAGCGTTATCTGGGCAAATTCGACAACCATTTCTCCACCATCGGTCTGGTCGGCATGAACGAAACCTGTTTGAATGCCAAGTGGCTGAAACAGGATCTGACCCATCCGGAAGCCCAGAAATTCACGCAGGATGTCCTCAACCACATGCGGGAACGGCTGTCCGATTATCAGGAACAGTACGGCGATTTGTACAACCTGGAAGCCACCCCCGCGGAATCCACCAGTTTCCGGCTGGCGAAACACGACAAAAAACGCTTCGGCGATATCGTGACCGCTTCGGAAAACGGCACGCCCTATTACACCAACAGTTCGCATCTGCCGGTCGGTTACACCGATGATATTTTCTCCGCGCTGGATGTGCAGGACGGGTTGCAGACGCTCTACACCAGCGGCACGGTTTTCCACGCCTTCCTCGGCGAAAAACTGCCCTCCTGGCAGGCGGCGGCCAATCTGGTGCGCAAGATCGCGGAAAATTACAAGTTGCCCTACTACACCATGTCGCCCACCTATTCCATCTGCCCCGTCCACGGGTACATTGCCGGTGAAAAATTCAAGTGCCCCGAATGCGGCACCCGGACCGAAGTGTACAGCCGTATCACCGGTTACTACCGGCCGGTGCAGAACTGGAACGACGGGAAATCCCAGGAATACCGCGACCGCAAGACATACAATGCTTATGCGGCCATCAAGCGGGAATTCGCCCCGACCGATCCGGTGGTTTTGGTGACGGCCGAACCGGCTGCCCCCGCCGCCGGCGGCAGTGTGACGCTTTTTACCACCACCACCTGTCCGAATTGCCGGATCGCCAAGACGTTCCTCGACAAGGCCGGGATCGCCTACGATGTAGTCGTGGCGGATCAGGAGGTGGAAAAAGCCCGGGAATACGACATCAATCAGGCTCCGACACTGGTGATCGGCAATGGGGCCGGGGCCGAAAAACGGGCCGGGCTGGCGGAGATCCGCCGGTACATTGACGGGCAGTGACCCGGAATAAGGATAACGCCTGCGGAATGCCAGCCGCGGGCGTTTTTTTATGCAATGTCAGAGTGAGCCGGACGGAGTAGTTGAAAAAAAATCGCGGTGTGTTATTGTAAGAACAGGTATTGCGTCATTGGCGCGGAAAAATGTGGCTCAATCAGGGAGATGGGTGTTATGGTCAACCGTTTTGTACTCAATGGTATTTCGTATCACGGCAAAGGGGCTGTCGGGGAGATCGTCGGGATTTTGCAGAGCAAAGGTTTCCGCAAGGCTTTTGTGGCCTCCGATCCGGATCTGGTAAAATTCAAAGTCACCGAAAAAGTCACCCGTCTGCTGGATGAAGCCGGTTTTGCGTATGAAGTTTTTTCGGATATCAAACCGAACCCCACCATCGAAAACGTGCTGGCCGGGGTGGAGGCGTACAAAAAAGCCGGTGCCGACTGTATGATCGCCATCGGCGGCGGTTCCTCCATGGATACCGGTAAAGCCATCGGGATCATCATCAACAATCCGGAGTTCGCGGATGTCCGCTCGCTGGAAGGCGTGGCCCCGACCAAAAATCGCACCGTCTTTACCATTGCCGTGCCGACGACGGCCGGTACCGCGGCCGAAGCTACGATCAATTATGTGATCACCGATGTTCAGAAACGCCGCAAATTTGTCTGCGTGGATGTCAATGACATTCCGGATGTGGCGATCGTCGATCCCGATATGATGGCCACCATGCCGCCCCGGCTGACGGCGGCGACCGGGATGGATGCCCTGACCCACGCGATCGAAGGTTACATCACCAAAGCGGCCTGGGATCTGCCGGATTGCCTGAACCTGGAAGCGATCCGCCTGATCGCGCGCCATCTGCGCGGTGCCATGGTCAAGGAAGATGACGGGCGCGCCGGTATGGCATTGGGCCAGTTCGTGACGGGTATGGCGTTTTCCAATGTCGGTCTGGGGATCGCCCACTCCATGGCGCACACGCTGGGAGCGGTGTACGATACGCCGCACGGTGTGGCCTGTGCCATGATGCTGCCGATCGTGATGGCGTACAATGCCCCCACGACCGGTGAAAAATACAAAAACATTGCGGCGGCGATGGGCGTGGATACCACCGGCATGTCGCAGGAGGAATACCGGGCGGCCGCGGTGGCCGCAGTCCGGCAGTTGTCGGCCGATGTCGGGATTCCGCAGAAACTGGAGTCCCTGAAGGAGGAAGATCTGGATTTTCTGGCCGAAAGTGCCTACGCCGATGCGTGCCGTCCGGGCAATCCCCGGGAAACGTCGGTGGCAGAGATCAAGGATCTGTTCCGTCAGTTGATGTAATACAGTTCCGGAGAGGGGGATGATTGTGAAAAAAGGGATGTTGTTGATGATGACGGCTGCGGTCAGTATGTTGGTGACGGCCGGTGAGGCGAAGATCGTGAAACCGGCGGATGTTGCCGGTAAGCAGATCGAGTGGTGTATGGTAGGCGACAGCATCACTTGGGCCGGATACGGCGATTATTTCCGCAAATATCTGCTGGAAGAGATCCCGCAACTGGCATTTCTCGGCACCCATACGGCAAGACTGGGATACAGTCACGCCGGTGAGGGCGGCAATGGTACGGTCAAGGTGCTGGCGCGGATCGATGATCCGTTGCGGATCCCCGACAGCCGTTACTACCATCTGCTGATCGGTGTCAATGACAGCGGCGCGGCCAAAAGCGCGGAACAGGTTGACAGCGTGGCGCGCGGTACCGCCGACCGGATTCAGCAGATCATTGAAAAAATGCTGGCCAAACCCCGCACGGAAAAGGTGTTTCTGGGTACGATCATGCCCTGCTGTCCCGACAACAAGGCGACCGATGAATTGAAGCAGCGTTATGTTTACCGCGATGCCGCCGCCGCCGCGACCAATGTGATCCTGCGGAAGGAGGTCCCGGCGCGTTTCGGCGACAAAGTGGTGCTGATCGAGTACGAAAAGCCGCTCCGCGCCCGCGCCGACTGGCAGCGGATCATCCGGCTGCATCCGATCCCGGAAGGCTACAAGGTCATTGCCGGGATCGCCGCGGCGGTGATCCGCCCCGCGGTGACGCCGGAAAACCGGCCGATGGCGAAGTTCGGGGTCGAAGTCACCAATTTGTGGCAGGCGGAGACCGGGCTTTCGACCCCGCTTCTGCCCGGTTGGTATGTGCTTTCGTTCCGGGCAAAGCAGCCGGTCGACGGTCAGATTTCCCTGACCTTGCGCTCATTCTCCGGTCAGACCTATCAATTCCCGTTCAGCAAGGATTTCAAGCTGAAAGCGCAGGCCGGTGAACGGGTTTATGTGGAGTTCTACACCGGTGCCGAAGCCATCGACTATACGCAGGCGGCGATGGAGATCGCCAACCTGAACGGCAGTATCGAAGATGTGATGATCGAAAAAATGCGTCCGACCCGGCGAGGTTCGCGTTACGGGACCGGCACTTTTATCGACGCTGAAAGCGAGATGTCGCTGGGCGAAAAACTGGTGCCGCTTCCCTGATCGCAGTTTGCTCTGCGGCAGGAACCGGATGGAAATTTTTCCGTCCGGTTTTTTTGTTTTCTGCGGCGGCAGTTGCGGCGGCGGCATTGACGGAGTATATTATAGGCGGAACAAAACAGATGGTGCGCCGCGGGAACATTTCCTCCGGCAAACCGCATTACTGCCAAAGGAACTGACAGGGAGGCCGCGGCTGACCTGAAAGGAGAAACATGCTGCTGCATGATCGTGGTCATAGCGGTCGTGTCCTGCACACCCCGGCGGGGGATGCCCCGGCGGATGCCGTTTTTGCAGGACTGATCGACCGGTTGGAAAAGAACGGCACGCTGGGCCGGGAGGAATTTCTTTATCTGCTCCGGAACTGCCGTGGCGCGAATCTGCGACTGCTTTTTGACCGGGCCGCGACGGTCCGCCGCAAAGTTTACGGCCATACGATTTTTCTCCGCGGTCTGATCGAATTCACCAACCACTGCCGCAACAACTGTCTGTATTGCGGGATCCGCGCCGGCAACACCCGGGCGGAGCGTTACCGGCTGTCTGCCGACGAGATCCTGGCCTGCTGCCGGCAGGGATATGAACTCGGATTCCGGACATTTGTCTTACAGGGGGGCGAAGATCCCGGTTTTGCGGATGAGGCTCTGGCGGCGGTCGTCCGGGCCGTCAAAGCCGCGTATCCCGATACGGCGGTCACGCTTTCGGTGGGGGAACGCTCCCGGGAGGTGTATCAATTTTTCCGGCAGGCCGGTGCCGACCGCTATCTGTTGCGGCATGAAACGGCCACCGCGGCGCATTACCGGCAGCTTCATCCGGCCGGGATGGACTGGGAAAACCGGATGCGCTGTTTGCAGGATCTCCGGGAACTGGGATTTCAGACCGGCTGCGGTTTCATGGTCGGGTCGCCATTTCAACGCGATGAAGAATTGGCGGAGGAACTGCTTTTTTTGAGCCGGTTCCGTCCGGAAATGGCCGGGATCGGGCCGTTCATACCCCATTATCAGACGCCATTCGGCAGTTATCCGGCCGGCAGTGCGGAGGTCACGCTGGCTCTGCTGGCCATGATCCGGATCATGCTCAAAACGGTGCTTCTGCCTGCCACCACGGCACTGGGGACGCTGCTTCCGGATGGCCGTGAACGGGGTATTCTGGCCGGAGCCAATGTTATCATGCCCAATCTTTCGCCGGAATCCGTCCGGGAAAAATATTTGCTTTACAACAACAAACTGCACACCGGTTGCGAAGCGGCGGAGGCCGTGGAACAACTCAAGCAAAGTCTGCGGCAGATCGGCTGTGAAGCCGTGATCGACCGGGGCGATTGCAGAAAGGATTTTTGCGATGTATGATGTGAAATCCCCCCATGCGGCAGAATTCATCGACCACGGTGAAGTCTGCCGGACATTGGAATACGCCGCCGCCAATGCCTCCAATCTGGCACTGATCGATGATATTCTGGCAAAAGCCAGACAGCGCAAGGGATTGACCCACCGGGAAGCGGCGGTCCTGCTGGATTGTACGGACCCGGAGAAAAACCGGGAGATCTTTGAACTGGCGGAGCAGATCAAAAAAGATTTTTACGGCAACCGGATCGTGATGTTCGCGCCGCTGTATCTTTCCAATTACTGCGTCAATGGCTGTATCTATTGTCCCTATCACCGGCAGAATACCCGCATCCCCCGGCGCAAACTTTCGCAGGACGAGATCCGGGCGGAGGTGATCGCTTTGCAGGATATGGGCCATAAACGGCTTGCGATCGAGGCCGGGGAACACCCGGTGATGAATCCGCTGGATTATATCCTCGAATCCATCGACACCATTTACAGCATCAAACACAAAAATGGTGCCATCCGCCGTGTCAATGTGAACATTGCCGCGACCACGGTGGAAAATTATGCCCGTCTCAAAGACGCGGGGATCGGGACCTATATCCTTTTTCAGGAAACCTATCACGCCCGCGATTACGGCGTGCTTCACCCCACCGGTCCCAAACACGATTACGCGTATCACACCGAAGCGCACGACCGGGCCATGCAGGGCGGGATCGATGATGTCGGTTTCGGGGTGCTGTTCGGGCTGGCCCGGTACCGTTACGAATTGACCGCACTGCTGATGCACGCCGAACACATGGAAGCGGTTTTCGGTGTCGGTCCCCATACCATCAGCGTTCCCCGGATCCGGGCGGCCGATGATATCGACCCGGAAACCTTTGAAAACGGGATCAGCGATGACCAGTTCGCCAAGATCGTGGCCTGCATCCGGATCGCCGTGCCCTATACCGGCATGATCGTTTCCACCCGGGAGAGCAAAGCCTGCCGGGAACGGGTGCTGCATCTGGGCGTGTCGCAGCTCAGCGGCGGCTCCCGCACCAGTGTCGGCGGCTATGCCGAAGGGGACGAGGGCGGTACGGAGCAGTTCGATGTCTGCGATTTGCGGCCGCTGGATGAAGTGGTGAAGTGGCTGATGGAACTCGGTTACATCCCCTCTTTCTGCACGGCCTGTTACCGCGAAGGGCGTACCGGCGACCGTTTTATGAGTCTTTGCAAATCGGGCCAGATCCAGAATTGCTGTCATCCCAATGCGCTGATGACCCTGAAAGAGTATCTGGAAGATTACGCGGCCGCCGACACCAGACAGGTCGGCGAAGAGCTCATCCGGCGGGAACTGGTGAACATCCCCAACGATAAAGTCCGCGCGATCGTAACGGAACGCCTTGACCTGATCCGGTCCGGCAGCCGGGATTTCCGGTTCTGATCCGGGAGGCGTACGATGGGAATGAATGACACGCCTGCCGGGGACCGGCTGCATATCGGTCTTTTCGGCTGCCGCAATGCGGGCAAATCAAGTTTGATCAATGCTCTGACGGGGCAGGATCTGGCCCTGGTGTCGCCGACACCCGGCACGACCACCGATCCGGTTTCCAAAGCCATGGAGATTCTGCCCATTGGGCCGGTGATGCTGACCGATACCGCCGGGCTGGATGATGCCGGTGAACTGGGGGAGCTCCGGGTGCAGAAAAGCCTCCGGGTCCTCAACCGCACCGATCTGGCACTGCTGGTTTCCGACGGCACCATGCCGCCCGGACCGGCTGACCGGCAGTTGCAGGCCGAATTGGAACGGCGGCAGATCCCGTTTCTGATCGTCCGTACCAAGCAGGATCTGCCGGCATTCCGGCGCGGGGAGATCCCCGGTGCGATCGAGGTCAGCGTGAATGATCCGGCCGCCATCCACCGGTTGCGGGAGCGGATCGCGGCGATGCCGGTGAGCGGGGCGGCCCCGGAGCCGTTTATCTGTGACCGGCTGGTTCCGGAACAGGCCGCACTGCTGGTGATCCCGGTGGATGAATCGGCCCCGAAAGGCAGGCTCATTCTGCCGCAGCAGCAGGTGATCCGGGAATTGCTGGAGGCGGATATTCCCGCCATTGCCGTCCGCGATTCCTGTCTGGAAAAGACACTGGCGGCCATGGGCGACCGGATCCAGATCGTCATTACCGACAGTCAGATCTTCGGCCGGGTGGCCGCGGTGACGCCGCCGGAAATGCTGCTGACCAGTTTTTCCATTCTGATGGCGCGGCGCAAAGGTTTTCTGGAACAGGCGGTACGGGGTGCCAAAGCCCTTGATACCATCGTTTCCGGCGACCGTATCCTGATTTCCGAAGGCTGTACCCATCACCGGCAGTGCGGCGATATCGGCACGGTGAAACTGCCGGCATGGATCCGGGAATACACCGGTCAGGAACCGGTGTTCACATTCACAGCGGGGAATGGTTTTCCGGAGGATCTGTCGCCTTTTAAAATGGTCATTCACTGCGGCGGCTGTATGTTGAACGAACCGGAGATCCGGTTCCGCCGCCGTTGTGCCGCCGAAAGACAGATCCCCTTTACCAACTACGGCATCGTCATTGCCGGGATAAAGGGGATCCTGGACCGGGCACTGTCGCCGTTTCCCGGTTTGCTGTAGCCGTTATTCGCCGGCGTTTCTGCCGTCGATCACACGGCCGTCATCGTCCACATTGATCTTGCTGTTGCGGAGTGCCTTGAACAGCGCATGGGTGTCGATGATGCCGCCGACGGTGAGCCAGATCGTGACCGTTGCGCCGATGACAAAGGTCAGCAGAATGTAGAACTGCCACATGCGGAGCCAGGTCATGGCCTCCCAACTGATGCTCTGCAACCAGTCGAGCGACGGGAATTTGTCTGCCAGCACTTCCGCCGAACCGCCCAGAAGCGACACAAAGAACACCACCAGCCATATCAGCGACCAGGCCAGCGATACATAGAAGAGGACCCGGTCGCCGCGGGTGAATTCCGTCGTAAGACCGAGCGCGCGGAGGATCCGGCCCGGGGACCAGGCGGTGACAACATGTTCACCGGAGGTATCGTATTTGCCGCGATGCAGCATCCGGTCAAGATCGAAACTGGCTGCGCCGCGGATGGTCCGGTCGATCCACGAGGCCAGGAAGTAACTGCCGAAGCCGATGGCCGTGATGGAGAACGCCAGCACCTGACCGTTCAACGGGAATCGTTCCATGTTGTTGGTGACCCATTCCCAGTTGGTCGTGCGCGCCAGGAAGTCGGCCAGACCGCCGCCGTCCATGACCCAGCACTGCTGGATGGCAATGCTGCTGATCGCCAGCACCGAGCCGAGGATCATGGCGATCCATGCCCCGCAGGTGGAGCCGACCCGGCTGTAAAGACCGCCGATCAGCACGGCCCCCGCACCACCGGTGAAGATGGCTCCGGAGATCTGGAAGAACAGGAAAATATATTCCGTCTGTTTGAAGACCAGGCTGAAGACGAAAGCAAAGATACCGACAAAGATGATCGAGCCGCGGAGCAGCCAGAGATGCTGTTTTTCGGTAAAGGGTTTTTTGCGGAACGGCAGGATCACATCCTGAATGAAGATGGAACCCCAGCTGTGCATGTAGGTGTCATCGGTGGAGAGCATGGCGGCAAACATCACCGCGGCAAAAAGTCCCACCAGACCAACCGGCAGGACGTTGGTGAGAAATGCGGGTACCCGGGCCTGCGTGAGCGCGGGTCCCTCCAGTGTATTCAGGAATTGATTGACCTCGGCGGCCCCGGCCGCGTATTTGGGATTATGGAAAAAGACCAGCGCACAGATCGGAATGAACAACAGCAATCCCAACTGGATCAGACTGCGCCAGGTGCTGAGGAAGCGCGACATTTTCATTTCATGCGGGCTTTTGGCGCAGGCGTTGTACCCGGAACTGCCCTGCCAGGTGCCGTTGATGAAAATGCTCAACAAAATACCCATGATGAAGAACCACAGGTTGAAATCGCCGACATTGCTGGTGTTCAGCGGGTTGTAAAGCGAATTGCCGCTGCCCGCCGAAAGGACGGTGAGGGTGTCGAAAATGTCGTTCCAGTCGAATTGCAAAAGCATGAAGGCCATCAGCAGCATGAAGGCCACATTGCAGAATGTGCCCTGCAGAAAGTCGGTGAGCATGATCGCGATCTGGCCGCCGAAGATGGCAAAGATGATCCCCAGCGAGATGCAGAAGATCAGCAGACAGACATAGGTGCTGAACGCAAAAGGAATGCCGGGCAGTTTGAAATATTCCGGCAGGCCGCAGAAAAAGATGAAGAATTTGACCGAAACCGCCGGGAAGATCCCGTAGTTCAAAATCCCGGAAAACCAGCCGAGGATACCGGAAAAAATACGGAACCGTTTGCTGTAACGCACTTCAAAGAATTGCGCCATGGTCATGCACCGGGTCTCCCGGAACCGGTAATAGACCCAGCCGGTCGCCGCCAGGATGATCCAGATCGGGGCCGACAGGAAACTCCACCACACCGGGGCGAACCCGGAGGCATAATATTGCTCAAATAAGGCAACGATGGAAATCGCCCCCACCCCGGAAATACTGGTGGAGATCGTCAGCAGATAACGCCCTGCACAACGGTTCGCCACCAGAAAGTCTGCGGTGCTTTTTACATAACGCTGGCAGAACACCAACACGACGATCAGCAGAAGCAACAGCCCGCCGACGATACTCCAATCGATCCAATGCATACTCAATCATACCTTTCCGCAGAAAAATCCTGCTTGCATTCCGGTGCAACTTTTCTTACAGTACCCTTGTTTCCGGAAAAAAGCAACGGCAAAAGATAACTTTTTGTACAAGAAAAACATCGGGCGGCGATACCGTTGCGCCTGTCAGCGGCGGAAACAACGCTCCAGATGTTCGCCGGACAGTTTCCGGGTGAACCGGCTTACCACCACCAGTGTCAGCAGGGAAAGCGGCAGCGCGTAGCAGAGCGTGTCGACCACCGGCCACGGATGCGCCGCAAAAAGCACGTCGCGGCCGGTCAGCAGCCGGCAGATGCCCAGTGCTTTGGCCTCCGCCGCATGGCAGAACACCAGTCCGAAAAGACTGACCCCCGCCCCGACGGCAATGCTCGCCCATACCGCCGGCCGGGTGGCGCGTTTCCAATAGATCGCCGCCATGTAGGACGGCAGAAATGCGGCGGCACAGATCCCCATGAACATCGCGGTGGCCCGGGCAATGATGCTCCCCGGCAGGACAAAGCCCAGGATCAGCGAGCAGAAGATCCCGAAGACTACACCGGCGCGGATGATGCCGAGATGGGCGCGCCGGTTCGGGAACAATCCCAGATACAGGTCATGGCCGATGGCCGCCCCGATCACATGATAAAGCGAACAGAGCGTGGAAAGTGCCGCGGCGATCAGCGTCAGCACGAAAAGATAAAGCACCCCTTCCGGCAATGCCCGGGTGATGAAAAGCGGGATGATCCGGTCAAGATTGCCGCCGGCCGCCTCCACCGCCAGTTTGCCGTCTTCCCGGAAGAAGAAGACATTGGAAAGACCGCCGATCAGGTAGGCGGAGCCGACCGTCAGCAGGATGAATATCGCTCCGATCAACACCGCCCGGTTCAGTTCCCGGCCGCTCTTGACGGTCATGAAACGCACCGTCAACTGCGGCTGCGCCAATGCGCCGATGCCGACGCCGAACATCAACGTCGATACCAGAGTCCACCACCACACCGAATTGAATTCCGGCATGACGGTCCAGCCGCGGTGCCCGAGTGAATACGCCTCCGGCAGCCGTTCCTGCACCAGCGGTGCCAGCGCGGTCAATTCTTCGTGTGCCGAAACCACCCCGCCGAGCCGCCAGTAGCCGAGGACCAGCAGGGCCGTCAGCCCGGAGACCATGACAAGCCCCATCAGAGCATCAGCATACATCACCCCTTTCAGGCCGCCGAAAACCACATAGATCGAAACCAGCAAAGCCAGCACCAGCAGGGCGAAGTAAAAGAAATGGTCTTCGTTCATGGCCAGGGGCCATATTTCATGCAGGATTCGCTGAAGGACCCGGGCCGCCCCGATCAGCACCGCCGAGGCATAAAACGGCATCAGCAGAAAGATGATCCCGGAGATCAGCACCCGCAGCCGGGGACTGTCAAAACGCAGGGCCAGAAATTCCGGAAATGTCTGGGCTCCGAGATTGCGGCCGATCCGCCGGGTTGCCCGTCCGAAAAAGACGAATGCCACAAAAATGCCGGAAAAAATATTCATGAACACCA
>JAFQLP010000124.1 GCA_017414565.1 Lentisphaeria bacterium
CCTCAAAATTGCCGATTTCCAGGCGGCCGCCGCGGTCGGGGGTGTGGTCGGTCGCGACAATGCGGGAACGGCGGACCGTGACCCGTTCCAGGTCCAGAAGAAAGGGTTTGTCCGGTTTCCGGACAGCCGTTTCGGCGGTATTCCGGGGCGGGTCCGGCATGGTGGCGGCATTTTCGATCAGGCGGGTGAAGTTCCAACGGTTGCGGGCATCGCGGCAGAACGAGAGTTCGGCCCCCTCCAGTTCGATCCGCGGCACATTGATCTGCCGTTGCAGGAGCCGCCGCAGCCGGATTTCCCCGGCGGCGCGTTCCGCCAGCAGAAAAGGTTCGCCGACCGGCCCCAGGCACATGCCCTGCAATTCAAATGTGCCGCGGATGGGGCTCCAGTTGACCTCCCGGGCGACCAGTTGCAGTCCGGTGCTGCGGCAGATCACCGGCAGCAGGATGGATACGCCGAAAAACGACGAGGTCAGCAACAGATACGCGCTTGCCAGCAACAGCAGCACGGCGGCCGGGAGCAGGACGAACCAACGGAACTTCATAAACCGTCCTTTGCGGGATCAGCGGCCGAACAGGCGCGCCAATTCCTGCTGGAATTCCCGGATATCGTTTTCGGTGTATTCACCGGTGACTTTTTCCAGTCCGAGCCGCCCCATCTGGTCAACGATCCAGACGGCACTGGCTCCTGAACCAAAAGAAACCGTGCCTTCCGCCGCCGCTCCGGGGCGGACCACCCGGCTGATTTCCACAACGGTTTTGCCGGCGGCCGGGGCTTCTGCTGCGGGTTCCGCCGCCGGTTCGGCAGCCGTTTCCGGAGCCGGTTCGGCGGGACCTTCCGGTTCAGCGGGTTTTTCCGGTTTGCCCCACTGCACATCCTGCAATTCGGCAGCGAGCATACGGAGTTCCATAAACGTCATGGTATGACCCTGCTCTTTGAGTCGGGTCTGGATACGGGACAGGGATTCCCCCTCTGCCAGCATCTGGCGGATCAAAGTTTTGATGGTTTCGGCTTCGGACATGATGGACCTCCCGCGGTATTTCCGGTTTCTATTATTTATTATAAGTAAGATACACCGGGACGGCGAAAAAGCAAGTTTGCCGGGGGATGGCGGCCGGGAAATTTTCGGAAAAAAGCGGTCAAAAAGACATCAGCCGGTTGAAAAAAACCGGATTTTGTGCTATAATTACGATGGTACATTGGGAGCAAGTGTGCCTTTATGATATGAGGGTTGTGTGTAACCTTTTGCGCTCCAGTGTGTTTGGCTGTTTTGTGGGGAATGCCGCGCGGCGGCTCCTCCGGGCAGCAGTGAAAATGGCAGAGAGAAAAATTTGTTATAGGCCCGTAAAAGGTCAAGGAGAAATCAAATGAGTCAGTCTGAAATCGGGACCGTGGTCGGTGACGCCACCATCGTCAACTATTTTGAACAGAACAGCAGTTATCTGCTGAATTTCTCGGTCGGCGACACGCAGAAAGCGTATCTCGCCAGCCGCAACATCCTCGATTATTCCGCTTTCGGTATCGATGGTACCTATTCCGGCCCCGGTGTGATCGATGCTGAAAAGCGTACCAGCACCTATTTCCCGAAAGATGCTGACCTCTGCTGGGCCGGTGCCGCAGCCAACATCCTCGAATTCAGCGGTTGGGGCGATGTGGCCGGGTTGAGCAACGAAGACGATATCTACGATTTCCTGAAAAACGCGTTTGCCGCCAACAACAATGAAACGGTCGGCGGCAGCACCATGGGTGCCGTGGACTGGTTCGTGAACGGTACCAAATACAGTGCTCTGGGGACTTCGCCCAAGTTCTACACCAGCGGTGCCGAAGTCAAAAATTACGCCTGCGATATCAATCTGGCGGCCCAGTTGCAGGCTGCCATGGAAGGTGGCAACGCCATCGGCTTGAGCGTGTCGTTTCTCTATCACGACGGTTCTCCGACGCCGGCGGGCCATGCGCTGACGATCTTCGGTTTCACCTACGATGAACGTTATGATATCACGGACCCCCGCTATCTGACCGGCGTGTTCATTGCCGACTCCGATGACAGCAAAGATCAGTTGGACAGCCGCGCCTCCCAGAACACCCTGACATTGGTGACGGTCGAATGGAACGAGGAACTGGGTGCCTACTGTATGCCGTATTACGGCGGCGGCGCGACGATGACCGTGTTGAACTACATCCATACGATCGAGTTCCGCCCGCTGGAATATGCGGAAGATCCCGACAAGGCGCAGGGCAACTTCGTCTCCATCAAGGAAGGCGAGATCTCCTACAATGCCCAGTTGGGCGGCAAGAACGAAACCCGGCTCCAGATCGTCGGTTCCGGTGCGATCGCGGTTTCCGCCAATGTCGGTTACAATGGTATCCAGCGGGTGCTGGGGATGGCCTCGGATACAGTTGTTTCCGGTTCCGGCGCGGTCACGGCTCTGCAGGATGTGCGTTCCGGCGGTGTGGCCTACGGCGGCAAGATCCTGGCCGGCGGCGAACAGTATGTTTCCGGCGGCGGTGTGGCCAGCGGCACGCTGGTCGGCAAAGATGGTACGCAGGTGATTTATTCCGGCGCGTCCGCTCTGGATGTCACGGTCGCTTCCGGTGGTGTTCAGAAAGTCGGCGATTCCGGTTCGGTAGTGCGCGATACCGTGGTTGAGAGCGGTGGTGCCCAGCTTCTGACCGGCGGAGCCTCCGCCATCGGTACGGTGGTCGAAACCAGCGGTATCCAGACGATCGAAGATGGCGCGATCGGGGTTTTCGACCGGATCCACGGTATCCAGTTTGTCGACGGCGGTTCGGCGGTGGATACGGTCATTGAATCGACCGGTTTGCAGACGATCTCCGGCGGTGAAGTGTTGCGTGCCCAGGTGCACGGCGAACAGTATCTGACCAACGGTGCGGCGGTTTCTGCCACGGTCCATGCCGGTGGTGAAGTGCTCCAGACCGGCGGTGTGTTCGAAGACGGCTATGTTTCCTCCGGCGGTGTTGTGATGGGTGTCGGCGGCCAGGTAACGGGGCTTACCATTCTGTCCTACGGCGTGCAGTTGGTCGCGAGCGATGCCGTTGCGAGCAATACGGTCATCCGGAACCGCGGCTTCCAGTATGTCCAGAATGGCGGCAGCGCGGTCGGCGGTAAAGTCGCCGGGTACGGTTATGTTTATGCGGGCGAAGGCGCGCAGGTCAAGAATTACCAGTTTGCCGCCTACGGCAGTGCGGTGATCGACAGCGGGGCCGTGGTCAGTGATTTTACCATGGGTTCCGGTGCCATGATCAGCGTGCTTGACGGCGGTACTGCCACGAATGTTGCGTTGGCCGAAGGGGCCCGGTTGAATACGATTTTCGGTACCGGGATCACGGCGGCGGTCAATGGTACCAATGCCAACGGCAGTTTCTCGGTCGAAAATGGCACGGCGGTTAATCTGCTGATCGCCCGCGATGCGCTGGCGGTGGCGGCGGATGGTGCCATGGCGCAGAATATCACCATTGAAAACGGCGGTCTGTTGGCGGTTACCGGTTATGCGGTGCTGGCGGGGACGACGGTCATCGCAGGTCAGTTGCAGGTCACGGGTTATGCTGAAGCGCAGGATGTGGTGATCGATCTGGCGGGGCAGGCTCCCTCCGGGTCCGCGTTCATCAGCGATTCCGCGCTGTTGTCCTTTGAAAGCCTGACGGTCGATGTTTCGGCGGTCGGCAGCAACGGCCGCTACAAACTGGCCGGCAATGCCAGAGAGTTTGTCTGTGCGGTCACGGTGCAGGATTCCGCCGGGTATCAGCTTATGGAAGTCGGCGACAGCTGGATCGGCAGCGATGGTTACTACGAACTGCTGATTTCCGGCGGCGGCGAGTTGATGCTGTCGGTGTCGGTGTTCAACAGCGGCATGGCGGACCCGGTGGTTTCCGTCAACACGGCGGAAACGACCAGCAGCGAAGTTGTGCTGACGGTGGTTTACGACGAAAATGCGGTCAGCAAACTCTACAGTTTCAACGGCAGTGACTGGTTCGACTACACCGGTGACATCACCGTTACCGAAAACGGCACATATTATTTCCGCGGTGTGGCGGCCGACGGCAGCAGTGCGATCACCCGTTACGAAGTGAGCAATTTCGATCCGGAAGCGTTGTCGTTGCCGGTGATCACGGCCAGTTCCACGGGGCCGACGGTCGGGTACATCACGCTTTCGGCGGTCTTTGACGAAGACGCCACCGCGAACTACTACAGCTTTGACGGTTCCATCTGGTACGAATATGACGGCGATGTCAAGGTCACGGGCAACGGCGATGTTTATTTCCGCAGCATGAACGGGAATTACACGGTCACGCAGACCTACACGGTGGACAATATCGTTTCTTTCATCAAGGAAGAAGGCACATCCGCCACGCCGCGTCCGGGCAATTTCACCACCGGTATTCCGGCCCGCGATGAACTGGCCTACGCCTATGTGCTGACGACCACGCCGGCGCAGATCGTGGCCAACCGCGATGTCTATATTTTCACCAACACCGATCACGAAGAAGACGGCGGCCGTTTTGTCAATGCCGACAACGGCAACTACGCGCTGGCGATCCTGACCAACGGTGCCATGTTGACCATCGGCGGTAATCCGACCTCGCAGATGCCGAATATCTACTGCCGCCGTCCGGAACTTACCAACAATACATCTTCGGAAGGGGCCGGCGGTACGACTCCGGTCAAGAGTTACGGTGTGATATTCGAGGGTGACACCAACTATCTGGCGTTCAGCGAAGCCACCGGTGGTGTCACCTCGCAGAACTACTCCGACCGGGCGATCTGGATCCTGTGCGAAGGCAGCGATGCCACCGCGTTGAGCGGCGATACCGTGTATGTCCTCGGCAACCTGGCCGGGACGTTGCAGGGCATGGGCGAAACCACTTTCAACTTCACCGAAGACATGGTTCCGTACGGGACCTGGGAAGAAGATCCGGAAAGCGGCGAACTGGTATTCAAACTCGGTAATTTCAGACTGCCTGCCAACATGTCCTCGATCAGCAACAGTGCGTATGCGACGGGTGCCGCCATGACGGGTGATCTGGTCATCGGTAATGATTTTTCCGGTATCATCGAAGCGCAGAGCACGGTTGACAAAACCGTCGATCTGGCTCTTTCGGCCAAGTGGGCCACGGAAAGTCAGCAGAGCCATGTTACACTCGGCGATACCAACGGCACGGTCAGTGCGTCCGCGCTGACGGTGGGCGGGGAACTCCAGTTGTCGGCCGGTGATTTTGCCGGTAAAGTGATCGCCACGGCCTCCAACAGCCGTTATCTCTTCAGCACCATCGAGTGGGAAGACGAACCCGCGGAAGATGAAGGCGGCGAAGAGGGCGAAGAGGGAGGCGATTCCTCCGGTGAAAGCAAGGACGACAATGTGGCGCGTTCCGGCGTTGTCACCGGTCAGAAGTTCCTGGCCTCCGGTATTCAGGCCGGCAGTGTTGATACCGCCTGGTTCAGCGGCGATGTGACCGCCGAAGTCCAGAACAATGTGTTCTCGCTGGATATGACCTACAACACCTCGGTTGCCAGTTCGATCCGCATGGGCGGCATGACGTTCTCCGCGGTTGCGGTTTCGGTCGGTTCGCTGACGATCGGCAACAGTTTCACCGGTTCGCTGACGGCCACCGTGCGCGACATCACCATGGATATGATCTGGGATGACTCCCGCACCAAGGGCGATGGCGATCCGATCAGCCTTACGCTGACCTACGATGCCAATACGATCAAGGGTGTCGGGCTGGAAGTGACCGATACGCTGACTGTCGGCGGCAATTTCGGCGGCAGCATCAAGATCAACGGCGGTGAATTTTCCTACCATGCCACCCGGTTCGGGATCGGTCCGGATGAGAAGGCTCTTGATTTCAATCCGTCGAGTTACCTGTATGCCGGTCTGCTGGCGGACAATATCAACATCAAGGGTTCGCTGTCGAGCGATATCAGTTTCACCTGCTACGATACCTCTTTCGGCCAGGCTCCGGCGGCTTTCTACGGGGTCATTGCCGGGGTGGCTGACAGCGTCAGCCATGCCACGCTGAAGGTGTTGACGGCGGCCGATTTCTCCGGCAGCATCACGGTCGATGCGGAAAGCGGCAACAGCGGCCTGTGGGTCACCGGTATGGGGGCCACGGTTTACTACAACGGCAATGACAATATCTTTGACATCGCCGGTACCATCGATACCGGCAGCGCGTTGGAGGCCTACGCGCTGGTCTCCAGTGCCATGAGTTTTCGGATCTCCGGCAAGGTCGTCTCGAAGGACTATGCGGTATATCACAACCCGGGCGATACCGGTTATGATCTGCAGACGGAAGCGGATTATCTCGAAGTGGCCGCCGGCGGCGAAGTGTACGGCAATATCGGCTTCGGCGATACCACCAATACGATGGTGATCGACAGCAACGCCACCGTGATCGGCAGTCTGCTGACCACCATGGGTGCGATCGACCTGGTCTTCAATCTGAACGATCAGGCGATGAGCGGCACTGCCAAGAGCAGCGGTGTGGCCCTGACGGTCGGCAACAGTCTGGTTCTGACCACGACCTCCATTACGGTCAATCTGAACGATGCCACTGCCGGTGAGAGTTACGCGCTGATCCAGGACGAAAACATGGAACGCTGGCTGGGGCAGGTTATTACGGTGAACTACCAGGGCAGCGAAGCGGATCTGGTCATCGGCGGCAGCACGGCCGGGTTCGGTTTCTCGGTTTCGGCCGATGTGATCGACAATCAGCTGGTGATCTCGGTGGATGAACTGGCCGAAGGGCTGGCCGGTGACGCCCCGACGGCACTCAAAGTCACCTCGATCAACTCCGAAGTTTCGGCCAGACTGGCCTGGACTTCGGCGACCCGCGGTGCGGTTTCGGTGCTGGAATACCGTATCAACGGCAAGGGTTCCGTTGTGGTTGAAACCACCGCCAGCGATTTCCGGCTCTACGGTCTGGAAGAAGGCGATCTGGTGGAATGGCGTGTCCGCGAGGAATCCGACAAAGGTGCCGTGACCGGCGCGTGGAGCGAAACCGAAGCCTTCACGGTCGGCGGCGGCAGTGCCATTGTCGGCACGGTCCGTTCCCTCTCCTGTAAGAAGATCTCCGGAGCGGTTGCCAAACTTGATTGGGGCGATGTCTATTGCAGCGAAGGACTGGCGTA
Source organism: Lentisphaeria bacterium (assembly GCA_017414565.1). Taxonomy (GTDB): domain Bacteria; phylum Verrucomicrobiota; class Lentisphaeria; order Victivallales; family Victivallaceae; genus RGIG1931. The sequence continues at coordinate 7,145 of JAFQLP010000124.1, forward strand.
TTACGAAGTCCGTTACTGCCAGACGGCCGGTACGCCGACCTGGGCGGACGGGACCTATGTGTCCAAGACCGTTACCGCCAGCGAACTGCTGATCTCCAATCTCGGCAGCAGCGAAACGGTTTACTGTCAGGTGCGGACTGTTGACAAAGACGGCAACGCCGGTGAATGGGCTTCCGTCGGTACCGGCGGCAATCTCAAGGTCGACAATACCCCGATGGTCTTTACCTACGGCACCAATCTTGAGGTTGAATCGGTCAGTTGCGGCGATGATTCCTGCGATGTGAATTTCTCGTGGGGGATCGCACAGGAAGTCGGTTCGGTCCAGAGTGGTTTCGACAGCTACGTGCTCTGTTTCCAGAAAGGCACCTACAGCGTTACCAGCGACAATACGCCGGTCTTTACGCTGGATGCCTCTGCATCGCTGTACTCGATCACCATCAACGATCAGTACACGACCGATGTGTTCTACAACACCGCGACCGATGGTCTGGCGGAAGGCACCTATCTGTGGTGGGTGGATGCCTACGATCAGGCAGGCAATGTCACCGGGACGGGCCAGAGCCGGTTCCTGGTCGATTTTACGGCTCCGCAGGGCTCTTTCAGCAGTCTGGATCAGCCGGTGGTCACGGTTCTCCGCGGCGGTACCGATGACGACAGCGGCAACAACAACTATGAAAGCGACGAAGAGGGCGACGGCGAAGAAACCACGCCGGTGGTCGGTGAAGTTTCCTCGGCCCGCGTCTCCTTCTCCTGGGATGCCAACTTTACGGACAATCTCAGCGCGGTCAGTTACCGGGTGGATATCAGCAGCGACAAGTACTTCAGTGTCAACAAGAGTTTCTCGTTCTACACCGACAGCATGTCGCTGACGCTGGACAGCAGCAATGAAAACAGCGTGGGCGCGCTTCTGGGCAAAGATACGGTTTACTGGCGCGTGGTGGCCGTGGACGAATGCGGCAACGAAAGCCTCGCCAGTGCGGTCCAGAGCTTCCAGTTCATCGATGAAGCCACCCAGAGTGCGATCGTGGAAACCACGGCTCCGTCGGAGATCCTGCTGTTTGAAGCCGAACAGCGCGGCAACCGGATGCACTTTGACTGGAGCGCCGCCTACGATGCTTTCGGTGTCAAGAACTACCGGCTCTCGCTGAAGAAGAAGAACGGTGCCACCGAAATCATCACGGTTGACGGCGGCGAGACCAGTTTCGAGTACAAGAATCTGGCCGACGGGATCTACTCTGTGAGCATCACGGCGGTGAACTACGCCGGGCTTTCCAGCGGAGCCGCGGTGATCAGCAATCTGGTGATGGATACCGTGGCTCCGGTGATGCCGGACAAGGTGGAAGGCCGGGTCCTCGGCAGCGATATCTGCATTTCGTGGGATGCCGCCGAAGACAACATCAAGGTCGCCGGTTACGAATTGACCTTCAGCAAGGTCAAGACCGTTACCAGCCAGGGTGTCACCAGTTGGTCGGTGCTGACCACCCAGACGGTCCGGGTGGATGCCAAGGAACTGGATTACTGGATGTACAGCGTGTCCGATGGCAATTACGTCTATTCGGTGCGCGCTTTCGACGGTTCCGGCAACTACTCGGTCGCCAGCACCGAAACATTGCTGACGGTGAACGCGGCGGGCAGCCCGGGCAGTTCTTTCAATACGGCCATGCTGGTCACTTCCGGTGAAAC
>JAFQLP010000125.1 GCA_017414565.1 Lentisphaeria bacterium
CCTTCTTTACCCTGCATGATGGTGAAAGCCTTTTCCATGGTGGCGTGACCATCGACCCAGGCGATACCCATGTTGGTGCTGTGACGGAAGGGTTCCGCCTTCAGGTACATAACAGCCAGACCCTGCACATTGTTGACGCCAGAGTACGGATGGCTGGGATCGTTGATACCGTCGCCGAGAGCGATGGTTTCGGAGGGGATTTCAACCATGTTCGGTTTGATCCAGGGCTTGGAACCCGACGAGTTCGAATAACCGATACCCTGGATGCTGCCCCAGTTGTAACCATAGCCGCCGCCGAAAATCACGTTGGCATCGGTCGGGTGATAGGCTCTGTTCAGCTGTTCGTAGTTGAAGGTCGGGCACTTGAAGATGCCTTCGGCGAACATGGTGTTGTTCTTGTGCAGGGGCTTATTTTCGGCGGGGGTGATGCCGAGATAGGTGGCCAGAGCAAACTTCCAACCGGCGAAACCGCAGGAGGTACCATTGTAAACGTAGTTGTTCAGGCCCGGGAAGTAGTCGTAGTCAGACACATACTGCTGCAGAGCCAGACCCTGCTGACGCAGGTTGCCGACGCACTGGGAGGACTTCGCCTTTTCGCGAGCCTGGCCGAGAGCCGGCAGCAGGATGGAGGCCAGGATCGCGATGATCGCGATCACAACCAGAAGTTCGATCAGGGTGAAACACTTTTTCATGACAACATTCCTTATTTGTTTTTGTTGACTGTGAATTGAATTATCCAGACATCAATGTTTCGGTGTCATAAAATATAGCACGGAATCTGACGGAATGCAACTTTTTTGTCAAAAAAATGCGAAAAACAGTTATCAGAGTTCATTTTCCGGTCACGCCGTCCGAGTCTTCCCGCAAACGGGTCCCGCCACACTTCCGGCGGTGACATTTTTTTGCGCGGACCGCTCCTTTTTCCCGGTCTTCCGTGGTTGATTTTGCCGGAATCCGTGCTACCTTAACGGGAACTCATTGATACCTAGTATATAAAGTAATACATATCACAATAACATAAAGAAACCAAACCAAGGAGCAACACATGAAATCGTTTCTATCGCTGTTGTTGTGCGGTCTGACATGCATCCTGTCAGCCTACGACTTCCCGGCCCCCCCCCAATTCCTCTCCGATCTCGGAGGGGCGCAAGCCATCCGGCGCACCTTCTCCAACGCCGCCAAAGCGGTCAAATCCGGCGACGACGGCTCCTTTGCCTTCACCTACAACACAAAAGACAACAAATATGCCGGTATCTCCATTATCCTCAAGCAGCCGCTGACCATCAAACCGGGCGAAGCGCTGCTCTTTGATGTCCGTTCCACCCAGGCCCCGGGCGGCATCTACTGCCGGCTTTATCAGCAGGGCTCCCGGAAACCGGTCTGGGGGTTTTTCAACTGGAAACGGGTCGCCGGCAAAGAATGGGTCACGCTCACGGCCCAGCAGGGCGGTTCCCCGGATCTGCTGTGGGAAGACAAAGGCGTTGATCTCACTGCCAAACCGGAAAAGATCGCCCGTATCGAAATCATCATCGGCGACCACACCAAAGAGACTGCCGACTTCTCCATCGAACTCCGTAACTTCCGCATCGGCAAAGCCACCCCGAAAGTGACCGAACTGGCCCGCCCGGCCACCCTTTCCCGTCAGACCGATCTGACCGGCAAAGTCACGATCCTCCACCCGGCAACGCCCGCCGGTGAAGCGGCCGCCAAAACCGTTGCCGCCGCCCTCCCCCACGCCGCCGTCCGCCCCGGCACCGCCGCTGACCGGATCACCGGCGGCGGTCACTACATCCTGCTGGGCCATGTTTTCAACAACCCGGCCATGCTGCCGCTCTATGCCCGTTATCAGTGCCCGGCCGATGAATCGTTCCCCGGCAAAGGGAAATATTTCATCAGCAACATCTCCGAAGCCTACCGCACCGGTCAGGATGTCATTGCCGTCGGCGCATCCGACGATCAGGGACTGAACATCGGTGCCGCCGAACTGGCCAAAGCCATCCGGGACGGCAAAAACATCCTTGATGCGGCGTTTTTCGCTACCAACCGCACCATTCCGACGCTGCCTGCCAATCACATTGAAAACGGTTTGAAGACCGCCCAACACCGGTTGGATAACGGCACCCACACCTCGCTCGGCGGCCATCTTTCAGTCATCGGGCAGTCCTATGTACAGAATCACCGCGCGGCCGATGCCAAACTGTATGTTGAAGTCTGCCGCCTCTACGACAAAAGTGCCGTTCCCGATGCCCGCAAATTCGGCGGCGCGTGGGGGTTCGACAGCGACTTCCCCTCGTTCCAGGCTTTAAATTGCTGGGATATCGTTGAACACGATCCCTCGCTGACCGACGAAGACCGCCTTGCCGTGACCCGCTGTCTGGCCCGTTGGCTGACCGAAGCCATTGTCTATGAAGCCACTTCCGGACTCCACGCCACCGGCTCCGTTCACAACCACCTGACGTTCTGCACCCAAGGGACCCTGGCCGGGGCCCTCTATTTCGGCAAATATTTCCCGGAATTGCGCGAACCGCCCCACTGGATGCAGATCGTCCGCCACAACTTTGCCCGTCAGAGCACGTCCATGAAAGCCATCGACGACTGCAACGGCTATCAGTGGCTGGTCTGGGAACACCTGATGAACTTTTCCAATGCCATGCCGGATGATACATTCATCAGCAGCGGCACCGGTACCAAAGTCCTCCGCTCCATGTTGCTGACCATGGACAATTACGGCTTGCAGGTCCCCTACGGCGATACCGGCAGCTGGAAATGCTGGCTCTCCGAGATCCCGGTGCTGCAGCGTTATGTGGCCGCCATCGACGATCCGCTGGCCAAATACATTCTGGCGCGCAAACGCGCCTGGGGCATCCGCAAAGCCCCCAATGATTACTACTGCGAACTGCCGGAACAACTGCCGGAACCGGCCGGGTTCTTCGGCGTGCAGAAACTGGAACTGGAACCGAAGTTCTATGCCAGCATGAACGAACCCAACGGGCTGCCGCTGGCAAAATGCTTTGACAAAATATCGTTCCGCGACAGTTTTGCACCCGCGGATCTCTATCTGCTGATCGACGGCATCAACAATGGCAATCACCGCCATGCCGACGGCAACTCCGTCCTCCGGCACACCCAGTATGACCGGATCTGGCTGGCCGACAACGACTACTTCAAGAGTCAGCAGAAATTCCACAACACCCTGCTCATCACCGGCAATGGTGCCGCCGGTGCCATGAAGCCCTATATCGAACTGCTCGGTTACGGCAATGATAAAAATACCGGCTGGTATGCCGGGCGTTCCGCGGATCTGGCAGGAACCGACTGGGTCCGTTATATCGTCTGGCTGAAGGCGGAACAGGCATACGCCGTACTGGATGTCGTCCGCGCCAATGAACCGCTGCAGTTGCAACTCAAACAGCGTTGGCATTCGCTCGGCACGGTCACGCCGACCGCCGATGGCGCGATTTTTGAACAGAATGGTCCCGCCATGCGGTTCCAGGGTTTTGCGACCAACAGTTACCGCCTGGCCGATGACCGGGAACTGGGCACCAACTGGGCCGGTTATCCCCACGCCCGAACCGTTGTCCGGGTCCTCGACCAGATTGACGATCTTCAGATCAAACAGGGCGATGTCGCCCGGATCGGCGGGGTCTGGCACGGTGCTGCCGACGGCAAAATCGCGCCCTGGCGTGTTGAATCCACCGATCAGGGTATGATCATCGACACCGGCAAAAACTGCTATACCATCGCCGGTGATACCGACGGCAATCTGAAGATCGCCACCACCGCATCGGCCGGTCCGGTCGCGGAACCGGTTGCCGGACAGACCGCGAAGAACACCGCAGACGGCAGCCCCATGAAACCGCTGTGGACCGCCCGCCAAGCCGGTCAGAACACCACCTGCTGGTACACCGATCCCCAGTACCGCAAACAGTTCAAACCGGTTCTCACCGGCACGGAACCGGCCGGTCCGAACATCCTGATCCCCGAAACCGTCAACAAAGCCGCTTCCCTGCTGGATGGCAGTTGGGTGACCTCCGATGACTCCTGTATGTTGGGGCCGGATCAGATCGGCGACTGGACCATCACATTCAACCAGCCGTTGAATCTCACCTGCCTGCAGCTGTTAAGCTGGTGGGCGCACACCTCCACCCGTCAGAGCCAGCACCTGATCCAGACGATCACGGTTTATGTGGACGGCAAAAAAGTCGCTGAAAAAGATCTCCGCCGGGAACAACTCCCGAATTTCGTCGCGCCGATCGCGTTCCAGCTTGATTTCCCGGCCGTCAAAGGTACGGCGGTGCGCGTGGTCATCACGCCCCGGCCCGGCTCCCGGCTGTATCCGAGCGAACTCCGGGTCGGCGGCATCGCTCCGGAAACGCTCGTTCCGGCCACGCTCCCCTGCACCGCAGCGGCTGATTTTGCCGGTGATCTGCTGGTTGCCGGCGGCGAAGGCGTTGATACCGTGCTCTCCTGCTATTCGCCCGACGGCAAACTGCGCTGGCAGAAGCAGGTGCCGGACAACGGTACGATCAACGATATTGCCACGGGTGATATCGATGGCGACGGCAAACCGGAAATCGCGTTGGCCGGTCAGGGTGCCCGTCTGACCGTGCTGAACAACGACGGGACCTACCGCTGGCACCGGCAGATGGAATTCTACCGTGTTCCGCCGTTGGTCACGCTGACCCGGATCGCCGATATCAACGGCGACGGCAAACCGGAAATCCTCGCCGGTTGTGACAACTGGCGCGCCTACGCTTTCACGGCCGATGGCAAACTGCTCTGGCACTACGAAGTCGTCCATCCCACCCGCGCCCTGATGCCGGCGGATATCAACGACGACGGCAAAATGGAGATCCTCTGCGGCACCAAATACTACAGCATGAGCGTCCTCGATCACGAGGGCAACAGACTGTGGTATGCCAACTTCGGCCCCGGTTGCCGCGGGGTGGATGCCATCCGTCATGCCGACGGCAAAAAACGGGTCGTCGCCACTTCGGATGACGGCACGATCCGGTTCTTCACCAATACCGGCAAACGCATTGCCGTATTCAACACCGGCGATGAAGTCCGCAATCTCGCCGTGACGCCGGGCAAAGGGGTGCAGACCGCCTGGGCCGGTTCGTTCAACGGCCTGGTATACCACTTCGATGCCGACGGCAAACTCCTGCAGTATCGCAATGCCGGCAGTGCCGTCACGGCACTGGCCGCGCTGCCGGACGGCGGTGCGGTGGCCGGTACCGTCCAGGGTGCCGTCATCCGCTTCGCGGCCGATGGCAGCATCCTTTCCCGGACGCAGTTGAACGGCCAGATCACGGAAATCGCGCGGACCGGCGACCGGTTTGCGGCCGTCTCCGCCAAAGGCGATGTGGCGATCTTTGCGGCCCTGCCCTGATCCCGACCTCCGGCCCGTTCAGCAAAGAGCGGGCCGGTTGAAACACAAAAAAAGGCTGTTGCCAAACCTCAAAAAAAGGTGAGCAACAGCCTTTTTCTATTGTTTGAGCGGAATCATTGGCGTATCATAAGTCATAACAGGAGAATATGATGGCTTATTTTACCAATTCTCAAGGGTGTTGATTCCTTTGCCCAGACATTCCGCTTGAGGGGGCGTGAATGTTGAGATTCTATAAAAAAAGTTGAAATTGCCTTTATCGTCACCGATAAAAGCAATTCCTCTGAAAGTTTCAGGAAGATGGGGTGCGGGGACGATAACCTTTTTTCAAATAAGGTGTCTTCCCCGCAAAGCCATTTGGCAACAAACCCTTTTTTCATGGCCGTCCGGCGGCCGTGATGCCGACCGTTCAATCCCGCCCGCGGAATCCGAAACGGATAACCGGCCAGACCATCAACAATCCAACGGCAAAGGCGATCGTACCGGACAACCAGTTACCGTAGATCAAAGCACCGGTGCCGTAAAGAGCCGCATAGATCCCGATACAGCAGGCGACTGCCGCCAGGATCCCCGGCAGCAGCGGGTCCCGGGGGACACCATCCGCCTCCAGATCCACGCCATCCTGCCGGGCCGCCCGCCGGATGGCATTCCAGCCGGGGCCCGCCGGATTGATGCGGCGGCAGAAGCGGTAAAGCTGCTGACGGTCGGTCCCGGGGCCGAACCAGGCGGCGATCAACCAGGCAATCGTTGTCAGGGCGACCGACAGCACCATGCTTTCACTGCCGCTCAACGGCAGATCCGGGAAAAGACGGTCGTGCAGGATATTGAAATAGATCGCAAACAGAAAAGACGCGATCATGGCGGTCAATTCCGCCGCCGCGTTGATGCGCCACCAGAACCAGCGGAGCATGAAAATCAACCCCGTACCGGCACCGATGGAAAGCAGGATATTGAAACTTTCCAGCGCGCTGTCCAGATACAACGCCAGCAGGCCGGAAAACAGCATCAGCAGCACCGTGAACAGCCGTCCCATCCACACCATCTCCTTTTCCGGTGCCGACGGCCGGATGAAGCGGCCGTAAAAGTCATTCACCAGATAACTGGCACCCCAGTTGAGCTGGGTGGAGATCGTTGATACGTAGGCCGCGGCCAGCGATGCCACCACCAGTCCGATCCAACCGGCCGGCAATGTCGTCAGCATCAGCGAATAGGCTACATCACCCTGGATCTGGTGTTCTGGCAGTACATGCTGCAACGCCGCCACCAGCGATGCCCGGTCGGGATAAATCACCAGCGAACAGAGGGCGACCAGCATCCACGGCCACGGCCGCAGGGCATAATGGGCAATATTGAAAAACAGTGTCGCGCCCAGCGCATGGCGTTCATTTTTCGCCGCCAGCATCCGCTGGACCAGATAGCCGCCGCCGCCGGGTTCCGCACCCGGATACCACACACTCCACCAGATCACGGTAAAGGGGATGATGAACAGAGCCATCCAGTCGGCCGGTGAACCAAAACCCAGCAATTCGGTTTTGCGGAACAGTTCCGGCGATGCGGAAAGTTTTTCCAGCAATCCGTCCACGCCACCGACCTCCGGCCGCATCAGCGAAAAATAAGCCGCCGCCACCGCCCCGGTCATGGCCGCGAGAAACAGGAAGAAATCGCTCAAAAGCACCCCGCGCAATCCGCCGATGGAGGAGAAGACCGCCGTAATGATCATCGCGCCCAGCACACTCTGGATCGGGGTCAGATTCAGCATGGCACCGCCGATCTTGATCGCCGCCAACGTCACCGATGCCATGACGATGATGTCAAAGAGAAAACCCAGATAAATGGCCCGGAATCCGCGCAGAAATGCCGCCAGACGGCCGCTGTACCGCATTTCATAAAATTCCAGATCGGTCAGCGATTGGGAACGCCGCCACAACCGGGCGTACAGAAACACCGTCAACATGCCGCTGGGCAGCATGGCCCACCATTGCCAGTTGCCGCAGATCCCGTATTCCCGGACAAAGTTGCAGACCAGATTCGGCGTATCGGTGGAAAATGTGGTCGCCACCATGGAAAATCCCAACAGCCACCACGGCATGGACCGGCCGCCGATAAAAAAATCCGCCCGGCTTTTCCCCGCCACCCGGGCGCAGGATACCCCGATCAGAAATGTGAGCAGAAAAAGCCCGCCGATAATTCCCCAGTCCAACGCAGATAAATGCACCGACATCCTTACCTCCTTTATGGTTTTGATTCTGATTTTTTCTGACAGCATGACCGACACAATATAATCCCTCTGCCATCTGAAAGCAAACATCCGGCGGCCGGAATTGCAATGATGCCGTTTATACTGTATATTATCAGGATAATTTTTGGGGCAACATAAAGGAAATAAAAATATGCATTCTCACGGTCCCTCTTTTTCCAGCCGTCTGGCCTTTGTCCTGTGTGCCGCCGGTTCGGCAGTCGGACTCGGCAACCTCTGGCGGTTCCCGTATCTGGCGGCGAAATACGGCGGCGGCATCTTTCTGCTGACCTATCTGTTGCTGGTGGTTCTTTTCGGCTATCCGCTGCTGGTGGCGGAAACGGCTCTCGGCCGCAGTTCCCGGCAGGGCCCCATCGGCGCATTCCGGGCATTCTGCACCGGCAAAGCACCGTGGATCCGGGGCCTCCGGCTCGGCGGCATCATCAATGCGGTCGTCCCTCTGCTGATCCTGCCGTACTATGTCCTGATCGGCGGCTGGGTCACGGCCTACCTGTGGATCGCCATATCCCGCCCGGCGCAAACCTTTGCCCCGTCCCATGTGCTGGCGGACGGCACACCGTATGCGGATGCGTTTTTCGGATCATTCATCGCTTCGACCTGGGGCCCGATCCTTTTTCTGTTGATTTTTCTGGCCGCCTGCACCGTGATCATCTGCGGCGGCATCCGGCACGGGCTGGAAAAATTCAATCTCTATGTCATGCCGGTGCTGATCCTGCTCTCCATCGGGCTGGCCATCCACAGTTGCACCCTGCCCAATGCGGCGGCGGGGCTGAAATACTATTTCCTGCCGGATTTTTCGCAATTCAGTTTCAAAACACTTGCCGCGGCGACCGGTCAGCTTTTCTTTTCGCTTTCCATTGCCATGGGGATCATGTACACCTACGGCTCCTACATGCGGCAGGAAGACGATCTGCCGCGCAACATCGCCCAGGTGGAACTTTTTGATACCGGTGTCGCTTTTCTGGCTGGTACGATCATTATTCCGGCGGTGGTCGCTTTTTCCGGCGACACGGCGGCTCTGAATGCCGGGCCCGGCCTGCTTTTCATTACCATGCCCAAAATTTTTGCGACCCTCACCGGCGGCCGTTTCATCGGGATCCTCTTTTTCCTGCTGGTGCTGATGGCCGCCATGACCTCGGCCATCTCCATTATGGAAACCAATGTCCAATGTTTCATGCAGCAGTTCAAAATCAAACGCCACACGGCGATCCTCGCCGCCTTGCTGGAAGCCCTGCTCATCGGCCTGTTCACCACGCTCGGCTACAATGTTTTGAGCGATTTCCACCCGATCGCCGGCATGAATATCCTTGATTCGCTGGATTTCCTCTCCAATTCCCTGTTGATGCCGATCGGAGCCATCTGCACTGCCCTGCTGGTGGTACTGGTCATCGGGCTTCCCCGGTTCCGGGAACTGGTGCTTTCTGCCAATGGCTGGAAACGCGAAAAACTCTTCCGATTCTCGATTCGTTTTGTGGTGATTCCGTGTCTGCTGATCGTACTGGTCACTTCGATCCTGCAGGCATTCGGATTGATGAAGATCTGACCGCCAATCTTCCCCGAACTTTCAGCGGAATTGCTTGTATCGGTGACGATAAAAGCAATTCCAACTTTTTTTATCAAATCTCAAAATCCCTGATAAAAAAAGGCTGTTGCTCACCTTTTTTGAGGTTTGGCAACAGCCCCTTTTTTTCTGCCGGCGGTCATCCCGCCGCCGTCATCCGTATCAGATGCGGCTCAATTTTTCGTACATCGTCCGGACACACGACCGGCAATCCGCGGTTTCCTCGTACTCCACGATGAACCACTCGGTAGCACCGCCATTGCGGCACCAGTCGATCACCTGTTCCCAGGGGGCATCATCGCCCTGCCGCAGATCAAAGCCGCCCTGCCGTCCCCACGGTTTGCAATGCACCGTGATGTTGCGCCAGGCGTAACGTTTGAGCCACGCCACCGGATCGGCCCCGCCATTCATACAGTTGCCGACATCCAACTGCAAAATGATTTCCGGATCGGTATTTTCTGCCACGATCGCCCACGGGATCTCACCCTCCACCGGCATGAATTCGTGGGCGTGATTGTGGTAGCCGGTGCGGATGCCGTATTTTGCCAGTCTGGCGGCCGCCGCATTCAACCGGTCACAAAACTGCTTCCAGCCATCGACCGTGTCGGCCTTGAACCAGGGCACGCAGATAAAATGGTTGCCGACCGTCAAATTCCGGGCCAGCGTTTTCTCAAACGCATCGCCTTCGAGATCCTCGATCCCGGTATGCCACCCGGCGCAGGCCATGCCGCTTTCCCGGAGCAGGGCCGCATGGAATTCCGGCGAAAACGCATTGCCGAAAAATTCCACACCCGTGTACCCGGTCTCTTTCAGAAAACGCAACACCTCCAACGGACGGACGCTCCACTCATCCCGCAACGAATACAACTGACAGGCAATCGGAATCTCTTTCATTTTGCACACACTCCCGAAAATAACTCGCTGAAAAATGGTACCGGGAACGGGACTTGAACCCGCACAGTATAAAACTAACTGATTTTAAGTCAGTTGCGTCTGCCATTCCGCCATCCCGGCATGTCATGCGGCACCAACTGCACAGCCGGCCCGCACCGGATGATACAATATCCCTATTTTGCAGCTTTTCCAGTCGTTTCCGGATTTTTTTCCTGCCGGATTTTGTCCCAGTAGGCGATCCGCCGCAAAATCTCTCTTTCAAAGCCGCGCTCCACCGGCCGGTAAAAACGCTGCCGGGCCATTCCCTCCGGAAAATAATTCTGTCCGGAAAAACCCTCCGGCGTATCATGGTCATAACAATACCCGTTGCCGTACCCCAAATCTTTCATCAGACGGGTGGGCGCATTCAGGATATGCGGCGGGGGATTCAGCGAACCGTACTCCGCGGCGGCTTTCATGGCCGCACTCTGGGCGCGGTAACAGGCGTTGGACTTGGGGGCCGTCCCCAAAAAAGCCACCAGTTGAAAAATCGCCACTTCGCCCTCCGGCGAACCGAGCCGCTCGTAGGCATCCCATGCCGCAATGGCCTGTTGCACGGCCATCGGATCTGCCAATCCCACATCCTCCATGGCAAAACGGGTCAACCGCCGCAGCAGATACAGCGGATCTTCTCCGCCCCGGAGCATCCGGGCCGCATAATACATAGCCGCATCGGTATCGGAACCGCGCAGGGATTTGTGCAGGGCACTGATCAGATTGTAATGCCCCTCCCGGTCCTTGTCGTATGCAGGGGCCCGCTGCTGCACGATGCCGGTCAGAGCCGCCCGGTCCAGCCACTCATCCTCGCGGGTCAGATCAAAAACCGACTCCATCAGGTTGATAAAGTAACGACCGTCGCCGTCCGCCAGTTCCATCAGCAATTCCCGGGCATCATCATCCAGCGGCAACCGGCGGCCCGTCAGCGACTCGGCCCGCTCCATCAATCCGGTCAGAGCATTCCGGTCGAGAGCCTTCATCACATAAACTTTGCACCGCGACAAAAGCGCGCCATTGAGTTCAAACGAAGGATTTTCGGTGGTCGCCCCCACCAGCACCACCGTTCCGTTTTCCACATAGGGCAGGAACCCATCCTGCTGGGCCCGGTTGAAACGGTGGATCTCATCGACAAACAGCAACGTGCCTTCACCGGCCTGCCGCCGGGCCGATGCTTCTTCAAACGCCCGGCGCAGATCCGCCACCCCGGAAAAAACCGCCGACAGGGAAACAAAATGCAGATTCCCGCGCCCCGCCAGAATACGGGCCAGCGTCGTCTTGCCGCATCCCGGCGGCCCCCACAGAATAAAACTCGATATCCGCCCGGAATCGATCATCCGCCGCAACGGCGCGCCCTCGCCCAGCAAATGCTGCTGCCCGAAGATGCCATCCACACAATCCGGCCGCATCCGGTCGGCCAGCGGACGGGCCACCCCGACGGAAAAAAGCGAATCTTCCACGACCGCTCCGGAATGTCGCCGCCGATCCATACTATCCTATCGGATGCTGTTCAAAAGGGCTTCGGCACGCGCCAGCAATCCGTCCGCTTCCTCCGGCTCGATCACGCCCACCGTCAACAATTTGCGACGGATCTCCGCCGGTGTGCGACGGGGCTTTTCCGCCCCGAAATCCGCGGCGGCGAAATTACCGGCGATCGCCATGGTCAGTTCTGCCGCCAGATCGCGCGGAGCCGCCGCCGAACCGGCCGCCTGCTGCTGATCCCATTCATCCAGCAGGGCCTTGAATTCTCTGGTATTGCGGACCAGGGCCCGGTCCATGCCATCGGGCAGTTTGCCGCCCTCGGCGACCAGATCCGTTACCGCAGCACCCAGTTTGCTGAATGCCGTCAGGTCGATCGTCACTTCCGGCACCGGTTCGCCGCGACGGGCCGCCGCCACACAGGCAACGACAAACCGCATGGCTTCCGGAAAAAGATCGCTCTGCGCCTCCATCCGGCGGCCGCGGACACTCTCGATGCGTTTTTCAAGTGCCGCACCGGCACTGCGGAAACGGCTCTCCCAATTCCGGTCCTCCCGCCGGAGCGGCGGCAATTCTGCCCACGCGGCACGGACTTCGCGCAATCTGGCTTCGGCAGCGGCAGGGTCAAACGGCGTTTCCGGTGTCAAAGCCCGGATTAATTCCTGATACCGGTCTCTGGCCGCCGTATCGGCCGCCCGCAATCCGCCGAAAAACACATCCATGGCGGCGTTGAAACGATTGTTGACCCCCGCTTCCGCTTTGCCGCCGCGCGGCATGGCCTGAAACCGGCTCCGGAGTTCCCGGGCCCGGGCCACGGCTTCCTCCCGCGGCAGCGACCCCAGAGCCTCGGCAGCCACACAAAGTTCTGTTTTACCGGCCAACGCGGCCCCGACCTGTTCCCGGCGGGCCTGCCAGTGGGCGGAACGGGCGTTGAAAAAGCGGTCGCACGCCGTCCGGAACCGGGCATACAGGACCGGGTCCATGTGCCGCCCGGCATTACCGGCCGGTTTCCATTCGGCCTGCCAGGCTTTGATTTTTTCCGCGGTAGCATTCCATTCGGTGGAATCCGCCACGGCTTCGACCGCCTCGCACAAAGATTGTTTGATCTTTTCGGCGGCCGACTGGCTGGAACGCAGATCTTTGTAATAACCGGTCACGCGGTGCTGCAAACCGGTGGTCAATGCGTAGTAACGCGGCCCCAATTCGTGATGTTTTTCATGGGGGACCGCCCCCAGATCGCGCCACTGCTGCCGGATCTCACGCAACCGCCGCGCCACCGCGGCCAATTCGCTGTCAGCCGCCCCGGACATGGCTTCCAATTCGCGCACCAGATCCAGTTTGAGTGTGTAACTTTCCCAACGGGCCAGATCCAATTCCTGATAATGACGGCTCAACCGGGCATTCAGACTTTTCCAGAGCGGCCGGATCCGGGCGGTGGCCGCCGCCACCCGTTCATCACCGGCGACCGCGGCTGCCAGAGCGGCATCGCGCCGTTTTTCCCAATCCTGACGCTGTTTGCGGAATGGTTCAATATCTTCCAGAGCCGCCAGTGTTTCCAGTTCTCCGGCCAATGCTTCCAGAGCCGGACCGGCCGCCTCGGCCGCCGCCTGTTCCCGGGCCAGTTTGTCTTCGCAAACGGCCAGAAATCCGGCGGCTTTCGCCTTGTACTCTTCCGGCAGTGCGACATCGACGGCGGCCCACTCATCCCTGACCCGGAAAAATTCGGCCTGTTTCGGCAACAGTTGAGCCTGTGCCGCCAGCGTTTCCAATGCCGCCAGGGCGGCCGATGCTCCGGCGATCGACCGTTCACGGTCCTCCCGGGCCTGCTGTTCTTTTTCCACCGTTGCCAAATCCGCACAGAGCGTTGCCCGCCATTCTTCCAATGCGCTCCGGGATTCCACTTCTGCCGCTTCCGGCTCCATCTGATTTTCAGCCATCTTTCATTCCTGCTGTAAGAAAACAAAAATACAGTATCCCTCTAATTATAGATGCGTTCCGTAATTTTTCCAGTACCGAACAGCGATGTTGCTTGAAAATACGGAAAAAAAAAGTATATTTTCCGCATCATACAGCCGTTATGATCTGTCATTTTTTGCGTGTTGCAGAGAGATTTTCTGCACCGTTGTCACCGTTTGCTGCGGCGCGCCGCCGGAAAGGAGAACCAGATGGCCAAAACACAGACTTTCAAAACCGAGGTTTCACAGATGCTGAACCTCATGATCCACTCGCTTTATTCCAACAAAGATATTTTTCTGCGCGAACTGATCGCCAACGCCGCCGATGCCATCGACAAAGCCCATTTCGCCAGCCTGACCGATCCGGCCCAGGCCCGGGAATGGCGTATCGACATCATCCCGGACAAAAAAGCCAACACCATTGTCATCAAAGACAACGGCATCGGCATGAACGAAGCGGAGGTGATCGAAAACATCGGCACCATTGCCAAATCCGGCACCAAAGCATTTCTGGAAAATCTGGAGAAAAATGGTGTTTCCGAAGCCGAAAAACCCGAATTGATCGGTCAGTTCGGCGTCGGTTTCTACTCGGCTTTCATGGTGGCGGAAAAAGTCGAACTGACTTCCCGCAAATCCGGTTCCGATGATCCCGCCGTCCGCTGGAGCAGCGACGGTCAGGGCTCCTACACCATCGACACGGCCGACAAAAGCGAACCCGGCACCGAGATCGTGCTGACCCTCCGCGACGGCATGGATCAGTATCTCGAAACCTGGAAGATCTCCGAGATCGTCCACCGTTATTCCGATTTTATCGCCTACCCCATCCACATGCCTTCGCCCAAATTCAACGAGGACAAAACCGAAACCATCGAAGACCGGGTCCTCAATTCGCAAAAGGCGATCTGGCTGCGCAAGCCCTCGGAAATCACCGAAGATGAACACAAAAGTTTCTTCTCGCACCTCTCCAACTGGGGCGCCGATTATCTTTCGGTCATCCCCATTGCCGCCGAAGGTGTCAACGAATTCCGGGCTTTGATCTACATCCCCGAACAGGCCCAGTTCAATCTGATGATGCCCGATCTGCAGAAAAAAGGCCTCCAGCTTTATGTCCGGCGCGTTTTCATTACCGATGAATGTCAGGAACTGGTGCCGGATTACCTGCGGTTCCTCCGCGGCGTGGTCAACTCCGACGATCTGCCGCTCAATGTTTCCCGCGAGATCCTGCAGGAAAATCCGATCCTCGGCCGCATCCAGAAGGCGATCATCGGCAAAGTCCTCGGCGAACTCAAGAAAATGCAGGAAAACGAGCCGGAAAAATACGTCCGTTTCTTCAAGGAATTCGGCCGTATCCTGAAAGAAGGTATGCACACCGACTTCACCAATCAGGAAAAGATCCGCGCGCTCGCCATGTACGAATCCATGAACAACGAACCCGGCAAACTGATCTCGCTTACCGAATATGTGCAGGCCATGCCGCCGGAACAGACCGCCATCTATTACCTGACCGGCGAAAAACGCGCGGCCATGGAAGCCTCGCCGGTGCTGGAATTCTACCGTTCCAAAGGTTACGATGTGCTGTTCATGACCGATCCCATCGACGAATGGGTCATGCAGTCCATGACGCAGTTCCTCAAAAAAGACTTCAAGTCCGTTGCCAAAGGTGATTTTGAGGCCTCCGAAGCCGACAAAAAGGAACTGGACCGGAAAATCGCCGAAGCCGATAAAAAATATGCCAAACTGGTGGAATTCCTCAAGCAGGCTCTGGATAAAGACATTTCCCAGATCCGGTTCTCCGGCCGCCTGACCGACAGTCCCTGCTGTCTGGTTACCGAGGGCCACGCCTTGAGCCCCCACATGGAACGGCTTTTCAAGGCGATGAACCGCGAAGTCCCGGTTCAGAAACGCATCCTCGAACTCAATGTTTCCCATCCCATTCTGGACGCGCTCAACGCCAAATGCGAAAACGGCGAAAACGGTCTGGAAAAATACGCCCGGACCCTGCTCGATCAGGCATTGCTGGCCGAGGGTTCCCCCATTCCGGACCCCGCCAATTTTGCCAAAACCGTCAGCGAATTGCTGCTCACATCGCTGAAGTAATGGCGGCAAAGCGGCCGGTCCCGGCCGCCTGTCCCCCGACACCTTTGTCAGGGGGGATAAAACGAAGAGGCTGTTGCCAAATGGTTTTGCGGGGAAGACACCTTTTTGAAAAAAGGTTATCTTCCCCGCTCCCCATCTTCCCAAAACTTTCAACGGAATTGCTTGTATCGTCACCGATAAAAGCCATTCCAACTTTTTTTATCAAATCTCAAAATCCATGTCTCC
>JAFQLP010000126.1 GCA_017414565.1 Lentisphaeria bacterium
CCCAACACATCCCCGTAAATCCTAATGGAAACAGTAATGCTCCGACAAGCATCCAACTGAAAAATTTTCCTTCTTTCGCCAGAAAAATGACTGCAGTCGCCATAATAAGAAGATTCAAAACCAACACAATACAGGCAAGAATCAATTTGAATACCGGCGGTTTTTCGGGAGCAGATTCGTAAAAATTGGCATAAACATTCTGCAAATCGACATTTTGTTTCCAAGTAATTTTCTGCCGTTTTTGAACTGTGATATGAAGTTGCTTTTTGTCTTCATCCAGCTCGTAACGGCGAATTTCTTTGCCAAGTTTCAGCGTAAAAACATTCATGGCTCACCTTCCGCACACCGCGCCCGCGCGTTGGCTTACCGCCGATGGCGGCGCATGGACCGGATTTTTAAAAACAGAAAAACCATTTTTTCTATCCTGTAGTATAACAGGATGATTGCTGTCAGCCATATGATGCTGATAAAAACCATAATTTCTGACTCTACACCCCATGCGTAAAAAAGCCCGTCAAACAGCGAAAGATAACAAAAACCACGGTAAACCGAAAAACCATCCACTTCTTCCAGATTCAAATAATTGGCGACAATGATCGCAATGCTGCATGACAGCGACAATAAAATCGGCCGTACCGTGCTTTTGTACCATTCTTTCGTCATTTGTTTCACGGGACTCGCTCCTTCCGGCTACCGTTTGAGCAACGCCAATGTGTACTGGACCGGCGACGGTTTTTCCTGATCCTCCGGCATCCGTTCCAGTTCTTCGATCGCCTGAAACAGTGCTTCGGCAGCACGGGGATACGGCACTTTACCGAGATCCGATATCAGCCGGATCGCCCGGTCAATCAGTTTTTTGTTGGAAACCGCCACATAACTCATCCAATTGCCCGCCACCCGGCCAAACAGAACCATGGTACCGGTGGAGATCGTGTTGAACATCAATTTGACTGCCAGATGTTCAAAAATCCGCATCGCCGTAGCCGCCGGCGTAAACGGCACCGACAACCGGCGCGTATAGGCAAATGCCGCCGCTTCCCGCCCGTAGGCCTGTTCCAACTCCGGAGCCGCAGTGGCAAAACAGAACAGCACCGCGGCATCCCGCCCGGTGGCGGAACGGCTCGGCAGCGGTTCGTTGCCAACCGGGATCTGCAGCAGATCCTGCCGGGTAATTTCCGGCATGTTTCTGACGACCGGCGCATCTTCTCCCACCATACCGGCGTAATCCGCCGCAGTCCATTCCAGACACCGCGGTTCCCGGTCCCCCAGGGCCCGCATGATCGCCGCCGGGGTCGGCAGCAGCGGATTCCGGACAAACGCCCACGGTTCCGGCCGGACCTGATCGGTGATCTTTTTGAAACCGGGCAGCATGAAGGTGGGCGACCGCTCGGTGGTATCGGTAAAAATATCCAGCAGATAATCGTCGGCATAATAGGTGATCCGGCCGCCGTCCCGGTAGATCCCGCATTCAAACTGCATGTAATCGGCCATCAGCGCAACCGTTTCGGGGGCTTCGAGCGATGTCAGCAGATTTTCAAAACATCCGGCATAATCCACGGTCCCGGTTTCGCCGCGCAATCTCCCGAGGATCCGGTCCAATGCCGAAGCGGCGATCAATTGTTCCGAGGTCGTCGCCTGCATCCGGGTCGAACCGGCCAATGCCATCGACCCGCAGGCCAGATCCAGCACCGTGACCAGCGGATTGTCGATGGCTTCGCGCGACCGCTCCAGATGTTCCCGCAAAATCCCGGCCGGATTGTTGAACAGCAGAAACGCCCGGCAGCCGCGCCGCGTGGCTTCCGCCAGCGATCCCAGCACCGAACTGGTTTCACCGCCTTCGGTGATCGCCACCAGAATATCCGGCGGTGCCATTTTCCGCTCGGCCACCTGCCGGGCCCCGTACACCGCAAAATCCTCAAACGATTCCACCGATTTGATCAGAGCAAAATCGCCGCCGGTCATAATGCTTTCCACCCGGTCCGCCCAGGTTTCCCCGGCATATCGCCGCCACATCGCCTCCAGCAGGATCGAGAGCCGCCCGGTCGCGCCGCAACCGGAAAAAATGATCCGCCCGCCATTGCGGATGGTTTGCAATCCGCACTCGACCAGCGTTCCAAACGCCTGCGAAGCAAAAACCCGGCGGGCCATTTCCAGCACATTCCGGTCAACCCGCTGGAGCATCCTGACCCCATCGGCCGCGGAACGGGCAAAAACTTCATCCATCCCGGCCGTCAGCGGATTCGCCTGTTCCGTGGGCAGAAATCCCAGATGAAACGGTTTATCGTTTTCAACAAAATCACGCGCTTTCTGTTTGTAATCCATAATTCCTCCCACCCCCAAAATGCTATTGCGCTATCAATTTTCCGGCATTGCGGAAATAAATTTTTTCCCGTATCGGCTCCGGCAGCGACAACGAATCCAGAAAAACCTGAAGCCCGTCATCAAAATAATCCCGGGCAAACAACAGCCGATCCTGAAATTCGGTGATGAAACGCCGGGCATGTTCCGGATCGCGGCTCAAGGCCAGCCGACCGCTGCCGCCGGACATATCGCCATACAAATTAGGATATTTCCGCAACAATTCGCTCACCCGGCCGCCGGGGATCACCGGGGCATCCGCCGCCGGATATTTGGCCGTCTGCCACAGATCGTCGCCGGAAATATGGATCCAGAAGCCGGGGGCATGACCGAGGATGCGGGTTTCCGGACACGCCTGCAGCAGCCGTTCCAACGCATCTATCGTGCCGCCGAACCATTCACTCCACGGTTCGCGCCGGGTCTTTTGGCAATCATAATCCAGATGGACCGTCACCGGCATCCCCAGTTCACCGGCGGTACGGCAGAGCCGGATCACATCCGGATCATCGAACATGGTACGCACCTTCAATTCGCCGCAGACCCGCGCGCCGTAAATATCATGGGCGGCCACCAGCATATCACACGCGCCCGGCCGCCGGGGATCGGGACAACACCCCAGAATGAAGCGTTCCGGACAGCGTTCCACATACGACAGACACCGGGTAAACGGGATCGGTCCGGTCGTACTGCCCAGCACTTCCGCCGGGATTTTGGACTGATAATACGACGAATAATCCGTCGGCGCACATTCCCACGGCATCAACCAGCATTGACTGATGCCGTTTTCGTCCATGTTGTGCAAAAATTTTGTCAGATCATGCCCGCACCAATCGGGGTGATTATGAGCATCAACGATTTTCATACGCCATCCTCCATACCGGCAGCCAATTTTATCCCTGGGTCCGGCGCGCTTTTTTCGGTTTGTTCCGGACAAACACAAAATACAGTGCCGGGATCACATACAGTGTCATCACCGAAGCCAACAGCAGACCGCCCACCACGCCGATACCGCAGGAGGCGCGCATTTCCGAACCAAGCCCGCTACCCAGTGCCATCGGCAGCATCCCGGCCACCGAAGCGATACTGGTCATCACGATCGGCCGGAATTTATCGGCCGTGGCCCGTTTCATGGCCTGATGCGGCATTTCTCCGGCCTCGACCCGTTCCGCGCAGTCGCTCATGATCAGGATGGCATTGTTGACCACGATCCCGATCATCATCACACCGCCCAGCAGGCCCATCATGGACATCGAAAGCCCGGTCAAGTAAAGCGTCAGATACATCCCCAGGAAACCGAGCGGCACGGTGAACATGATCAGAAACGGCCGGCTCCACGATTCCATAATCGCCACGATCAGCAGATAAGTCAGAGCCACCGCCAGCACGATAACTTCGATAAATTCGGCACTGGTTTCACCCATCCGCTCAACCTGACCGATAAAACGGACCGAATAGCCCGGTGGCAGCATGGACTGCGCCGTACTGCGCAGGGCATTCACCACCTCACCCAGCGTTTTGCCCGGCGCGGTATTGGCGTACACCCAGATGGCCCGTTCTTTGTCATAACGGTTGATGCAGACCGACCGGACATCCTGATTCAAATCGGCCAGCACATTGATATTCAACGGATTGCCGTCTTTGGAGCCAACCGAAAGATGCTGCAGCTGCTGCAGCCCCGGTTCTTCGGTCTGCTTGACCCGGATATCAAATGAACGGTTGCCCAGCCGGTAGGTACCGACCTCCACCCCTTCGTAAGTACCGCGCACCGAATCACTCAAGCGGTCCGCTTCGATCCCCAGATTCTGAAGCACCGGACGGCGCGGCGTGACATTGATATTGGGTTTGCCGACCCGGATACTGGTATCGAGGTCGCTGGTAATGTGCAGATCCCGCACCTTCAACTGGATGTCGCGCCCCAGCCGCTCCAGTTCCTCCAGACTGGAACCGGAAATACGCATGGGGATATCCGCCGCGCCGCCGCCGCCGCCATCGGTCCGGGGCGTGCTGAAGGTGATCACGCAGTTGTCCATGTAATCCAGGGTCTCGCGGACCTGTGCCACCAACTGGTTCAAACTTTCTTCGCGTTCATTTTTGTCGGTCACACGAACCAGCAGTTCCGCCAGATAAACGGCGTTGGAAACCTGACCGCCGGAACCGCTGACATTGCCGATATTCACACTGACACCGCGGACAAACGGCAACTGCCGGATGCGTTCCACCGCCCGGGTGGTACGGTCAATGGTCGCATCAAGATTGAAATTGGTGGGGAATTCCAGACGCACCGAAAGTTCCCCCTGGTCGGCTTTCGGCATAAACGACATACCGACCTGCGGCACAATCCAGAAATAAACCACGGCAAAAAAGATCACCGTCAGAAGCAAAACCAGTTTGGCATGACGGGATGTCCACTCCACCGACCGGCAGAAGGCTGCTGTCAGCGCATCGTAGGCTTTGTCCCAGGGCGTGAAAATCTTTTCCATCAGGGTCTTGCGGCCATCTTTCCGGATCTGCCGCTTGAGCAGCACCCCGGCCAGAATGGGCGTCAGCGTAAAACTGATGAAAAGCGACACCAGCGTGGCCGCCACCATCACCCCGGCAAACGGAGCCATCATCAAACCGGTACGGGTGGTCATCATCGCCACCGGCACGAACACCACCACATTGGTCAGGGCACTCGCCGCCACGGCGGTAATGACTTCGCCGGTACCATGCCGGGCGGCGGACCAACTGTCTTCGCCCCGGTCAAGATGCCGGAAAATGTTTTCGATCACCACGATCGAGTTGGTCACCAGCACGCCGACCGAACACCCCAGCGACAGCAGTGTCATGATGTTGAATGTGTAATCAAGGTACTGCATGGCCCCGAATGTCACTACCACCGATACCGGCATGGATACCATGACGATAAAGGTCGAGCGGAATTCGTGCAGAAACAGGAACAGCAGACCGGCCGTCAGCAGGATCCCGATCAGGATACTGCCCCATGCATCATCCACCGAAGCATGGATGAATTCCCCTGAATCGCGGAACCACACCAGTTCCATACCGCCGGGCAATTCGCCTTTGTTGATGATCTCCTGATAACGGGCCCGGATATTGTTGATGACCTCCACCGCGTTGGCATCGCCCCGCTTGATGATCCGCAGACTGGCCGCCGGTTTGCCGTTGACAAAACTGCGGCTGCGGGCTTCGCGGGCAATCAGTTTGGTGGTGGCAATATCGCGCATATAAACGCGTTTGCCCTGATGTTTGCCGATCTCCAGAGCGGCGATATCCTCAAAACTTTTGAATTCGCCGTCAAATGTCAGGTTGACTTCGCGCCCGTTGCCGCGGATACGGCCGGCCGGGACTTTGACATTGTTGGCGCGGAGTTTGGCGATCACATCCGCCATCGTCAGGTTGGTGGCGGCCAATTTCTGCCGGTCAACCAGCACATGCACCTGCATTTCGTTGGAGCCGACCACCCGTACTTCGCCGACCCCGGGAATCGAGGAAAAACGGTCGGCCAGTTTGTCATCGGCAAAGTCGTAAAGCTGGTCGATAGGGGCATCCCCGACCAGAAAGATCTGAACGACGGCGGTGGCGTTGTTGTCGATCTTGCGGATGATCGGTTCGGTAACGCCATCGGGGAAATTGTCCCGGATACGGTTAAGTTTTTCCCGGACATCGGTGGCGGCGATATCGACATCCGCCCCCATGTTGAATTCCAGCGAGGTGCGGCATTCGTTTTCCATACAGATATTGGAAATGTGCCGCAACCCTTCCAGCGAAGCCACGGCATCTTCGATCCGCCGCGCCACTTCCACCTCGATCTCTTCCGGACTGCCGCCCTGATACTCGGTACGGATCATGATGTACGGCACTTCGATATTCGGCATCAGGTCAATGCTGAGCTTGCGATAGGAATTGACACCCAGCATGATCAGAACAATGATAAAGGCGCACATCGCAATCGGGCGCCGGACCGACCAGTCACTCAAAAACATAGTATCACAACTCCTTCAGCACCGAAAGTTGATCGCCGTCGTTGACAAAAGTCTGCCCGCGGACGATGAATTTCCGACCTTTCAGCGGTTCGGCATCCAGGATCTCGGTCATATTGTTGTCGGTGATACCGGGTTTGACAACGATCTGTTCGGCTTTGCCGTCTTTTTCGGCCAAAACGATCACCTGCCCATTGTCGCGCTGCTGAAAAGCATCGGCGGGCAGTCCGAATCCGTGCCGTTCCCGGGTCAGCAGGTCAACACTGCACATGACACCGCTGACCAGCGCGGTATGCTGCGGCACCCGGATCTTGATTTTGAAAGTACGGCTCAAGGGGTCCACATTGGGGGCGCGGTAGGTAACGACCGCCTCTCCGGCAGGAACATCATCGAGCCGGAAGAGCGCGCGGGTTTCCCCCGGCACGATATTCGGGTAATGAAGCGCGCTGATAAAACAAACCACATCCCGGGCGGCCGGATTTTCCAGCCGGATGATCTCGGTCCCGCCTTTGACGAATTCGCCCTGCTCCACAAAGGTATCGGTGATGACACCGTCAAACGGGGCTTTGATCTCGCTGTCGGCCAGATTTTTCTGCGCGATCGAAAGATTGTTGCGCTGTTTTTCGACCAGAGCCTCGGCAATATCCACCAGCGATGCGGCCCGGTTGCACTCGGCCTGGGCTTCCTTGAAAGCGAGTTCGGCGGTTTCAAAACTGTCCTGCGAAACGGCGTTGGATTTCCGCAGTGTCTGGGCACGTTCAAAGTCGATCCGGGCTTTGGTCTGACGGATCTTGGCCAGATCGAAAGAAATGCGGGCGGTCTTCACTTCGGTTTCGCACACATCCAGAGCCCGCTGCGCCACGGTGACTTCGTTTTCCAGATTCCGGCGGTCGATCTGAAAAAGCAACTGACCTTTTTTGACCACATCGCCTTCGTCCACATTCAGGATATCCAGCGTGCCTTCGGTACGGCTGGAAAGCGCGGCGAACTCGACCGGCTCGACCGTTCCCTGCACGGGAATGCGCTGTTTGAAATCCTGCTCCGTCAACTGCGCCAGCGAAACCCGCACCACCTTGTTCTGTTTTCCGGCAGTGTTCTTTTTACCGCATCCGGCAACCCCAAAAAACATGCCGGCGGCGGCCAGCAGCAAAAGATGTCTTCCCAGAGAGATCTTCATCATTCCAACATTCCTTCCATATTTGAAAATTTCCTATATTTAAGTAAAATCATTTAAACTTAAAAAATATAACACGGCGCATCATTATTGCAACCGGTGTCAAAAAAAATCACCGTTTTAATTGCACATTCCGGTGGTACGGGTGTATATTAGAAAAGGTCCGATACCACCGCAGAAAAAATGAGGTTCCCCATGTCCATACGATATCGTTGTTTCCGGCTCCTGACCATTCTCCTGGCCGCCGCGCCCCTGCTTCCGGCAACCGTTGCCGCGGAACGGGATATGCCCCGGCTGAAACTGGGCGGACGCGGCGATTTGAGCCGCCTCGGCATCAGCATCCGGCTTTTTGAAAACATGACCCAACTGCCGCCCCCTGCCCCCACCACCGTTGTCCTGACCCGGACTGCCGACGGCAGCCAGATACCGGTCATCCACCGCCGGGAATTCTGGCTCCACCAGCAAACGGCCGGATCCTTCAGCGGCAGCGGCTGTTCGATCCGTCTGTTCCGGCCCGCGCTGCCGCCGCCGGACGATCTCCGTACGCTGAAGCAGGAGTTTCTGCGCGAAACCGATTTCCGTGCCTGGCAGAATCAGGCCGTCACGCCCGATTTCACCGACCCGGCGGAGCGCACCAAATGGCTGAAAGCAGCATTCGGCGACAACGATTATCAGGAAAGCGACCGGTTTGTGCTGCTGCGCAAAAACGATCAGGCCCGGCTCTATCTCCTGAACCGTCCGCCCGCCGGAACCGGTCAGGTCTGGGGAATCGTCCTGCTGGCAGTCCCCGCCAACTGGCCGGATGAGGTTTTCACCGATGCCATGCAGGAAATGGCCGGAAGCATCACATTCACCCATATCCCCGACAACAAACCCCGCCGCCGTACCGCTGCCCGTCCCGCCGCCGCCGGGGTCAAACGCTCCCCGGCTTACGAAGCCAGCCGCCGCCGGGTCATTGATTCCATCAAATCGTTGAAAGACTGGTGGTATATCGAAACGGAACATTTCATCATCGTATCGAACATCTCCCGCCGCAAAGATGTCCGCCGGATCGCCGACGAAGCCGAACAGATCCGCACGCTTTACGAAAAACTCATGCCGCCGCCCGCCGAACCGGATGCCGTCAGCGTGATCCGCATCTTTGATGACCGCGACCAGTACAACGCCTACATCGGCAGCGGGGCCGAATGGACCGGCGGCTGCTGGATGGCACACAAACAGGAACTGGTCTTTTTCATCCCCTACGACGATGTCCGGGACAAAAAGATCCGCTCCGAGATCATGAAGCAAACGCTTTATCACGAATTGCTCCACCAATATTTCTTTTACGCGCTGGGGCAGCAAACCGCTCCGCCCTGGTTCAACGAAGGACTGGCGCAGTATTACGAATACACCTCCTTCAAATCACGCAACAATCCATCGTTCCGGACCGATCTGGAGATCGAAGGACGCGTGGCTCCCGCTCTTTCCACCGGATTCAGCACACCCGCCTTTCTGCGGCAGATGGATTATCCGGCTTTCCAGCAGTTCCACGAAGTTTCCTACAGCGCGGTCTTCGGCCTGATGTATTACCTGATGAAGGGTGCCGCCCTGGAGGAAAAAACCAGCCATTACACCCGGATCCCCGCCCGCTATTTCAACACGCTGGGCAAAACCGGGGACCCCGCCCGGGCCGATAAAGCCGCGTGGGAGGGTATCGACATGGAACAATTGGAGCGCGATTACCGGGCGTTCTGGCAAAACCGGGAACGCCGCAGAATACTGAACGATGATTCGCTCCCGCCATTCCCGGCGGAATGACCGTTACGCCCCCCGGCCCGGTGCATAACGATCCGGCCCCACATCCTCCCCGCGCGGACTCCCGTCGCGCTTCAGGCAAAAAAAATCCCCGTCCCTTTTCCGGCCGGAAAAACGGGACGGGGCTTTGACAGCCGGGAACCGGTCAGAATTCCGGTGCCTGGTAGTTGTTGACACCGCCAAGCTGGTTGAACCGGCGCCAGAAGAACCACCACAGGATCAGCGTGATCACACCGAGCGCGCTGGCCGCAAAAAAGGTGTATTCGTAATGATGCCCCGTCCGGTCCAGCACATCGCCGAGCAGCGGA
>JAFQLP010000009.1 GCA_017414565.1 Lentisphaeria bacterium
GGGGCTGCACGGAATTTTCGTCTTTTTTTTGAAGGACAGCGTTTCTTCGTGCGCGAAGAAAGACCAAATAAGTGAGTTTGGCATGCTATTGGAGCGGTAAAGGGGCAAAGAAGGAAGGCTTGATGAAAACGATCAAATTCCGTATCGATGAAGATATTCCGGTCGTGGCCGAGGCTGACGTGCTGGTCGTGGGCGGCGGCCCGGGCGGGCTGGGTGCTGCGGTAATGGCCGCCCGCATGGGTGCCACAGTGGTGCTGGCGGAGCGCTTCGGGCAATTGGGAGGCATGGCCTCGGCGGGCGAAGTCTCGCCTTTCATGTGGAACCATTGGCGGCCCGATCCGAACCGCACGGAACTGGTCGCGCTCGACAAGCCGATTTATGGGGAATGGATCCGCCGAATGGCCGCGTACCTGCCGCCCGAAACGGTCGAGGCCAACGGCGGCCTGCGCTCCGAAGCCGACACCAACTTCTCGCACATCATCAGCAAGGAATATGCGGCGCTGGCGGCGGAAGATCTCTGTCTGGAGGCGGGGGTCAAGATCCTCTATCATTTTGAACTCGTCAAGGCGATCGTGGAAGACGGGGTCATCCAGGCCGCCGTCTTCGCCACCAAATCCGGCTTCGCGGCGATCCGCGCCGCCAATTATATCGATGCCACCGGCGATGCCGATCTGACGGTGTTGGCAGGCGGTCGGGCAGATATCGGGGGGCCCTCCGGCTACTGCCAGCCGATGACGCTCTGTTTCAAGATGTCGAATATCGATCAGAGTCGACTGCCGGAGGACTGGCGCACCAAACGTTACGAAGCAGCGGTGGCGGCGGGCAAAATCCATTGCCCCCGCGAAAACATCCTCTGTTTTGCCACCTTCGACGACGACACGCTTCATTTCAATACCACCCGGATCGTCAAACGCTCTCCCGTGGATGCCCTTGATCTGAACGAAGCGGAATTGGAAGCGCACCGGCAGATGCGCGAGATCGCCCGCTGGCTGATCGCCGAAGTGCCGGGGTTCGAACACGCCCGCATTTCCTCCTCCGCGGCCCGGATCGGCGTCCGCGAAAGCCGCCGCATCCGCGGCATCCGCCGACTGGGGCGCGAGGTCTTTACGGAACGCCGGAAATTTCCGGATGCCGTTCTGCGCTGCAACTACACCATCGACATTCACAACCCCACCGGCACCGGAACCGAGATCGAATCCATGCCGAACACGGAATATTTCGAAATCCCTTACGGCTGCATCGTGCCGGAAGGGGTGAAAAACCTCGTCGTCGGCGGTCGCCCGATCTCGGTGGATCAGGCGTTGCATTCCTCGTGCCGCGTGATGCCGCCCGCGATTTCGCTGGGACAGGCGGCGGGCGTGGCGGCAGCGATGTCGTGCCAAAGCGGGACCGCGCTTCCCGATCTCGACGGCGTAAAAGTACGTGGACAACTCCGCGCCCTCGGCGCCAATCTGTAATTCCGAATCATGAAACGCATAGTTGAACGAATGTTGGTCGGCGAAAACAGCCGAAGGATCGTCTTGGGGCTGGTGTCGATGATGGCGGCGGGGATGCTTTTCTCCGCAACCGCGGCGGAACCGGTGCCGGTCGTCGATTGGGCGGAACCGGCCGGCTGGCATGCCGCCGAGCCGGGAAAAGTCGTTTCCGACGGTGCGATCGTCACAGTGCGGCAGCCGGGGATATCCTCGCGGACTTTTCCCCACTATCCGCTGGACGGCGGCCGGGATTTGGACAGAACCTATCAGGGGATCTCGTTTCGGGTGCGCGGCGACGGCTCCGACGAATGGGGTTGCATCAACATCAACAACGGCTCGCGCTTCGGCGGTGCTTTCTATTTTCCCGTCAAGAACACCGACTGGATGGAATACCGCGTGGCGTTCGCCGACATGGCGCCGATCTCCGACCACGCTTGCGGTCTGCCGCGCAACGTGGCCGCCGGGGATCTCGGCACGCTGACGTTCGGCGATTACTGGAAAATCGGCACCGGCAATTTGCCGCGGCCGGTTTTCCGTTATGAAGTGACCGATCTGAAACTGCTCCCGGAGATTCCGGCGCGGTTTGAAACAGAGAAAAAACGCCCGCTGCCGCTGGCGGAAGCGATCAAGCGAATGCGGCAAGGACGCCCGACCGCCATCTTCTGCTTCGGCGACTCTGTTACCGCCGGAACCTCGCTGAAAAACAGGGAGGGTGAACGCTTCGCCACGCTGCTCGGGCCGGCATTGGCGAAGTATTTTGAAAACCCCGGCATCACGTCGCGTTGCGT
The DNA here is from genome assembly GCA_017414565.1 of Lentisphaeria bacterium. Lineage (GTDB taxonomy): Bacteria > Verrucomicrobiota > Lentisphaeria > Victivallales > Victivallaceae > RGIG1931. Next base: position 2,264 of record JAFQLP010000009.1, read on the forward strand.
GGCGACCGGGGGAGCGCACACCTATCAGGCGATCGGCTGGCTCGAACGCGATCTGCGGGAGGGCGTACCGGACATCGCCGTCATGCTGATCGGCGGCAACAATTACAACGCCGCGCAATCGCCGGAACTTTTCCGGCAACAACTGAGCATCTGGCTGGAGCGGCTGGTGCAACTGACCGACGGGCAATGCGCCGTGGTGCTGATTCCCACGCTGCCCGGCGTGCCGCGATTCCGGGTCCGCGATTATCTGGCGACGGCGACCTGCGACGTGGCGCGGGACTACGGCTGTGCGATCTGCCCGTTCCATGAAACGATCAAGGCGCTCGGCCCCTTTGTCTATAAGGAAAAATATTTGGCCGACAGCGTCCATCCCAACGCGGCCGGACACGCGCTTCTGCTGGAAGAGCTTGTACACACCCTCACCCATCCCTGAAAGACGCCGAGCGGAGTGGGGCGGAGCCGCGTGAAAACCGCTCTGTCTCGTTGAGCACTCCGTTGTTTCAAATTCAAACAATTTTGTTTTTTCACAAAAAAACAACGAACTGTTTCAAACACTTTTTCGTTTGTTTTTGAGCGTGTCTTTTTTTAAACGGACTTTTTTTTTGCTTTTTTTTCAAACCATGCCTTGATTTTTTTTAAACATCATTTAGAATTCACCGCCATTTTTGGGGCAAATCGCACAATTGCACGGAGAAATGTATGAAAACCAAAAAGAAACCACATTTCCACATAATGACGGAGCAACTGGCGGAACAGATCGTGGGCGGAAAATATCATGTCGGCGACCGGCTGCCGTCGCTGCGCGCTCTCAGCCAGGAATATGGTCTGAGCGAATACGCCACGCATCAGGGGCTGAAAGAACTGCAGCGGCAGGGGCTGGTGGTGATTCGGCACGGAGCCGGAGTTTATGTCGCCAATCATCTGGACGCGCAAAAGGGCAGTTGGAACATCTGCATCTTTGTCGGTACGGAGCAGATTGGAACCGGCTATCTTTACTGCGCGTTGGAGGGCATCGAGGAGATGGCCATGAAAAATGACTGTTCGATTACGTTGCGCAAACGCGACTATTATCAGTATTATGCCCCGCAGTTGCCGTTGGAATTGGTGCTTGGCAATGCCGATGGGGTGCTGTTGCTGGGAGAATACGACTATCTGCCGGTAACGCTGCCGCCAGATATCCCCGCGGTCGGCCTTGAAATGGGGTCTTTCTGCGGTGGCGCGGTGTCGCCGGTCACGCTTGACCCGCTGGCAGCGGCAGAACTGGCGGTCGAGTATTTCCGAAGTCAACACAAGGAATATGTGGAGGTGCATTACCTGAAAGGCGGACCGGTCTTTCAGTGGCGCGCCGAATGTTTCTGTCAGCTGTGGCAGCGATACGGTCGTTTTGCGTTACGACCGCATGTGTTAGGCAAATTCAATCAGGCGATTCCGGAACCGAATCCTGCGAAGGGGGTGCTTTTCTGCAGCGGCACGCGTTGTGAGGAATATCTCCGCGCATACCGTCTGCAATATGGAACCGATCTGACGCAGAAAATCGCGGTGCTCAGCATGGACGGGAAATCGAATCTGTTGCCGGATTATCTGCCGGTTTCGAACATCGGCATCGACTGGCATGAAGCTGGCAAAGCCGCCTTCTGCGAATTGATCCGCCGCCTTGAAACACCGGGGGCGGAGCCTCGGCGCATCTATTTGATGCCACATTTGCGGACCCTTGAAAACATAACCGAGAATTGACCTTTTTACCCCAAAATATGAGAATCGAGGAAAAAATATGAAAATCCGCATCCTTCTTCCATTGTTTCTGCTGACTGTCGCGCTTGCGTCGGCATCGGAGCCGGTGCCAGTCTGTCACGGCGTTGCCGTGCCAGTCAATTCTTCCTGCGGAATGGTGACGACCGAACTTCGCAACGATGATAAAGTGGTGTTGTCTTTCCTCGGAGATGCCTCGGGCTGTCCGTGTATATTGCAGATCAATCTGACCCGGCATCGGCATTTCACGGTCAAGGTTCCCGCCGCCCCCAAACCGGATATGCAACCGATGGCCTCCCTGCTTTCGAGCCGCAACCTGTATTACGCCGCCTTCAATGGGGCTTTTTATGAATATGATCCGGAATGTGGCGCCTTTACCTTTCAATCACCGGTTTCCGGTCAAATCTGCATGGGGCTGACCGAAGACAGACAGGGGCGCATCTGGTGCGGGTCGTGGCCGGGCGGTGAAATCTGCTGTTTCGATCCCGCCACCCGCAAACTGACCGATTACGGGGTGCTGCTCCGTCCCGGCTGGGCCGTCTATCAGCGCTATCTCGCTTGCGACGATGAGGGGTGGCTTTATTTTGGCATCGGGCGGACGGAGGCACAGATATACGCCTTCCATGCCGATACGCGTGAACTCAGGGCCATTATTCCGCCGAAGGAAACCGTTCCCGCCTGCATTGGCGAGGTTCACCGCGGCGTCGACGGCAAAGTCTACGGCTGGATGCGCACCAAAAACACCCCGTATTTTGAACTGCACGGCGGTCGTGCAACACGGCTGGAAACCAAACCGGATATCCCGCTGACCACGATTGAAAAAGCCAGCGGCACCCAGTTTTTGAAGGATGACACATTTGCCGACGGCAGCCGGGTGGTGCAATTTGATACAGTCAACCGCTTTCTTCGGTGGTGCTCCCCGGACGGCGTTGAGCACCGCGAAACATTCAATTATCCCAGCGTCGGCGTGAACATCATGGGAATCGAGGCGATGGCTGACGGCACCATCCGAGGCGGCGCGGCGCATCCGATGCGCTACTTTATCTACGACATCGCCAGCAGTACGTTTGCAGGCGGCGACGCGCGTTTCCAATGGAATGCCGTGCTGGCCGATGGCGACCGACTGTGGATCGGCGGCTATCCCGGCGGTGCCCTGATCGAATGGAATACCCGGCAAGCATATCAGCCGCGTCCCGCTCCCCGCACGCCGGATCGCCGCCTCAATCCAGCCACACACGGCATGGGCGAAAATCAGCTTCTTCGACCGAGCGCGATCAGAAAAATGCCGGACGGCCGCATGGTGATGGCCGGGACGCCCGGCTATGGCTGTACCGGCGGTGGGCTGATCGTATACGATCCGGCGGACAAACACTTCGAAGTGATTCCCAAGGAGGCACTTTTCGGCACCCCTTCGGCGCTGTCGCTGCTGCCGCTTTCCGATAGTCAAATCCTGATCGGCGGCACCACTTCGGGCGGCACCGGCGGTCGTGAAGCCGAAGGCGACGCGCCGATGATGATTTACGATCTCAACACTCGTCAGGCGGTTTGGCAGGGATGTCCGCTGGCCGGCGCAAAATCCTATTTGGATCTGATTCGACTGCCGGATGGTCAAGTGTTGGGAACAACCGATCGAACAAGGCTTTTTGTCTTTGATCCGATCAAGCGCACCGTGACCAGGGAAATCCGGTTAGAGCCCGGAGACCGCACCGTCTGGCAACAGGGACCGCGTATCCTGCTTTCTGACGGCGAACGCTTTTTCGTGCTGTTGGAAAAGAAGATCATGGAGTTTTTGCCGACATCCGGGAAACTGGTCACTTGGTTGGAGGTTCCCTCCGGCATCACCGCCGGCGGCGCGATGGCAGGCGGCCGCATTTACTATGTCAAACGTTCCAGGCTTTGGAGCGTTCCCTATAAAACAAACAAAACGGCAACACGTGGACGGACAGCGGCTCGGCAGTCGAATTCCGTCCTGAATGGAAAGGAGTGACAGGCACGGCGTGTCGTCGGAGATGCTTTTGCAATCGTCTTCCGTTTTAACCTTAAGGAGAAAGAAATGTCTGATTATTATGTAATGTATGCAGGGGTCCAGTACGATGTTGATTCGTTTGACGCCGGTATTGCCAAGGCCAAGGAACTCGGTGCCGATGCCGTGTTTTATGTGAACGCAGCCTATCAGGGCAGCACACACGCCTTTTGCGATGGCGTCAAGACGGTGTTCGCGGGTGGATGCGCTCCCAAATACGTTTTTGGCGGCAACGATACATCTGCAATCGCTTCGTCCGATATCACCTTTACCAATGGCGTGTACGGCTCTGTGTATGGCGGCGGGATGACCGACGGCACCGTTGCCAACAGCCATCTCACCGTGGCGGGCGGCACGATCACCAACGTCTACGCCGGCGGTCGCCCGGCCAGCGGCATGGCGGAAGTGCTCGTCACGGGCGGCACCTCCAGCTTTGTTTTCGGTACCGGCAACAATGGGACTCTTGATGAAACCGTCGTCACCATAACCGGCGGTCGCGTCAATTACGTCAAGGCCGCGACCAATCAGGCGACGGTTCAGAAATTTACCTTGAACATGGAGGGAGGCTGGATCTATAATCAAATCATCGGCGGCGGCAAAGGCGTAGTCGGCGATGTCACGCTCAATATTTCCGGCGGTACGGTTCGACAGCAGATTTACGGTTCCGGCGATGTTATCGGCAGCGAAACACGCACCGGCAGCACCACCATCAACATGAATGGAATTGATTTCAGCGGTTATGTTTACGGCATGTGGAAAATCGCTCCTACAGCGATTACCATCAACATGACGCAGGGTCGCGCCGGTCTGCTCGTCGGGGGCGGCAACGGCACTCAGGCGGAAGCCATTGTCGCGGAATGTCCTGTCAAAATCACGATGACCGGCGGTACGGTCGGCTACATCCTCGGCGGGTCCTATGGGTATGCCACGATCAAAGGTAACGTCGAAATCAATTTCGCCGGTGGGTTGGTCACCACGGCTCTTTATGGCGGCGGTTACAAGAAAACGCTCGGCGTTATCGGTGATACCAATGTCAATATTTCCGGCGGCACCATTCTCTGTCAGGTCTGCGGTGGCGGCAAAGACGAAATTCAGGGCAATACGAATGTTACCATTACCGGCGGGCTTTTCGAGGGTAATTCGTGCTGGATCGTCGGCGGCGGCAACGACAATGTTGTTACCGGCAAAGCCACCATCCGGGTGGAGAACGCAGAAGTCTATCATATCTTCGGCGGCGGCAACACCGTCAATGCGGTCGTGAACGGCGGTACGGAAGTCCTGCTGAAGAACGCGCTGGTTCACGGTGTGGCGCAGGGCGGCGGCTACAAGGGGAACGTCGAAGGCGGGGTTTCCATCACCATGACCGGCGGGACTACTTTCCGTGACAAAAAAGCAAGTTACGGCACTGCCGGGTGGGTCATCGGCGGTTCCACTCATGTCGGTACTGTCAAAGGGGATATTGTTACCACTGTGACCGGTGCAACTGTCGGCGGCAGCATCGTTGGCGGCCCCTACTATTCCATCGCGGAAAGCAACGTTACCTTGACGGTTTCCGATACCGCCGTCGGCAGCTACAATGAGGACGGCTCGGTTGACTGCGGCGATATTTACACCGTTGCCGGAAGCACTGTGGAAGTCGTCGGAACCAAACACACCGCCGTAATCAGCGGAGTTTCCGCCCTCGGTGGCCTTTATCAAGGGGATGGCGGCAACTACATCGAAGGCGATACCACGATCACCGTTGCGAACAGCTCCTTCGCCAATATCGCCCTCGAAAAAGGCTACTGGGTCGAAGAAGTCAACGAAGAAACCGGCGAAATCACAATTGGCGAAACCAAAGAAACCGAAATCAACGGCAATGTTCTCTTCGATCTGACCAACGTCACCGTTTCCGGCAATGTCTATGGCCAGAGCCTCAAGCTCAATCTGGCCAAATTCTCCGAAGAAGGTCAGGGCGTCACCCTCGCCGTCAGCGGCAAACTGACCGCCGGCGGTTCGGTCGCCTACTTCCAGAACATCACCATCGCGGCCGGTGCCACCATCGAAGCCGGTTCGGTCACTGCCTCCGCCATCACCGCGACTGCTTCCGCTGAAGACGGTGCCTATCTGCTGGCTACCGGTTTTGCGGCGCAGGACAGCGTGATCACCGTTGTCAACGGCGGCGGCAGCACCATCGGTACCGTCACCCTCTCCGAAGCCGTCACCA
>JAFQLP010000127.1 GCA_017414565.1 Lentisphaeria bacterium
CGAAATCAAGAACCTGAACAGTTTCCGCGCCGTTCACCGGGCATTGGAATACGAGATCTGGCGGCAGGGCGTTGAACTGGATGCCGGTCATTCGCTCCGGCAGGAGACCCGCGGGTGGAACGACGAGCACGGCGAAACCTATGTGATGCGGGTAAAAGAACAGGCCCACGATTACCGTTATTTCCCGGACCCCGACCTGGCAATGGTGCGTTTTACGGCCGAAGAGATCGAAGCGATCCGCCGGGATCTGCCGGAATTGCCGGCGGCATTGCGGGCGCGGCTGGTGTCGCAGTACGGCCTGACCGAATACGATGCCGATGTGCTGACCCAGGACCGCCGCACGGTGGTCTGGTTTGAACGGGCGGCCAAGGATTCCCCGGCGCCGAAAACGGTCGCCAACTGGATCATTTCGGAATTGCTTCGGCTGCTGGGCGAAAGCGGCTGTGCCATTGACGAATGTGCAATCGCGCCGGAACAGTTGGGCCAGTTGGTCAGTATGATCGAAAAAGGCACCATCAACGGCAAGATCGCCAAAGAGGTTTTTGCGGAAATGTTCACCTCCGGCAAAGATCCGGCGGCGATTGTGGAGGAGCGCGGGCTGACCCAGGTTTCCGACGAAGGTGCGATCGCGGCGTTTGTCGATCAGGCGGTGGCCGCCAATCCGGCCCAGGTCGAACAGTTCCGCGCCGGTAACGAAAAAGTACTGCAGTTCTTTGTCGGGCAGGTCATGAAACTCAGCCGCGGCAAAGCCAATCCGCAGTTGGTGGTACAGCTTCTGAAGGAAAAGCTCTGATCGGATGGGGCGGTGATGCGGACGCAGTACATCGTCCTTGCCAAACGGCCGTACCGGGAATCGGCTCTGCTGCTTTCCGGGGTCAGTCCGGATGCCGGCAAACTGGATCTGGTGGCACACGGCGCGCAGAAAACCGACGGTACCGGAAATGCCGGCATCGATCTTTACCGGGAACTTGAGGTCGAGTACGATGACCGGGGGAACAGCGAACTCCATTCGCTCCGGGAGCATGTGGTGCTGCACGATTTTTCCGCGCTGGCGGAAGAGCCGCGGCATTTTCTTTTTGCCGGCCGGATGGGGGGCTTTCTGCTGCGCAACAGCCGTCCGGATCTGCCGTTGCCGCTGGTTTACGATACGCTGCTCCACATTCTGGATCATCTCGGCCGGAAAGACGGCTGGGATATGATCCGTTGTTCCGTGGTTTTCAAAAGCAGTTTTCTGTATGAAAACGGGCTGTTGCCGGAGAGTGTCGGCGAACAGCAGACGGCCTTCCTCGAACAGTTGATCGATGCCGGTGTGAATGGCGCGGATCTGCCGTCGTGCCGTCCGGAATACTGGAGCCGTCTCAACGAATGGCTGAACCAGTTGATGGATTATCATCAGCTGGATCGCGGCGGAAATGCAAAAAATTAACTCTTTTTTCAACAGATCCCTTGCAATTACACAAAAATGGTGTAACTTAATTGGTACAGACGCTTGTCCCTGTCGTCTAGAGGCCTAGGACACCGGGTTTTCATCCCGGCAACACGGGTTCGAATCCCGTCGGGGATGCCACTTGTGCATTCGGAACCGATCCTGATGGATCGGTTTTTTTTTGTTTAAAAACAGGGGTGGCGCACCATTTTTTTTGCCGGGGATCGCGGGGCGCGGGCAGAACGCATCGGCCATCCGGACAAAGACGGGGATCGGACTGCGGCGGACCATGTGGGGCGGGATGGCGGCCGTTCTCTGCCGGATACACGCGCACACGGGAGTATTTATGGTAAGCGGGGGGCTGTGAACACTGCCAATACCCGTCCGACATCCTCTTTTTTCTGAATTTTTCTTGACTTTCCGTTTGTCCGCGATAAGGTATTTTCAGAAGCCGGTTTTCCGAGTGTGTGCGACCTCACGATTTGAGGGCCTGCGGAACAGCCGGTTTTGTTTTATTCCAGCGTCCACTCCTCGCGGCCGTAATCCCCGCCCGCGTTGTTCCCGCTGACCAGTTTCAGTTCCCTGCCGTCGTAGATCATCACGCAGCAGGTCTTCGCCGCCGGATTGTGCAGCACGATCCGTTTCAGGCAGATGGTTGACCTTGCGTTATGTGTTTTTGCCACGGCCCGTTTCAGGCTCACCACCACCCGGCCATTCGGATTCCCCAGCGTCTCCCGCAACAGACGGATCGCCAGTTCCGGATCGACGAACAGTTCCTTGTGATCCCGCCAGAGATGCTCTATCCCGGTGTACGGGCCGCCTCTTCCGGGCAGCACCGGACTGCGGCGGGATCAGGCCGCCGGTTCTGCCGCCGGTTCCGCTTTTTTACGCAGAAAAGACGAGAGCAGATAGAGGAAAACGCCAACGCAGATGGCGCAATCGGCAATGTTGAAGACCGGGTAATGGTAACTCCCGAAGGTGAAATCCAGAAAATCGACCACCGCACCGCGCCAGATGCGGTCGATGGAATTGCCGAAAATACCGCTGATGATCAGCATAATGGCCAGATAACGCTCCGCACACCCTTCGGTAAGCTGGCGGAGAAACGCCAGCATCAATACGAGGACGATCCCGGCAATGGCCAGCAGCACACTGCCGTAGCCTTCGAGGATGCTCCAGGCAGCACCGAAATTTCTGACATACGTCAAGGCAAAAAATCCGTCAATGACAGGCCGCGATTCGTGCAGATGAAAAGAGGTTTCCACCACCAGTTTGCTCCACTGATCCAGGATCAGCAGCATTCCGGCAACGGCCAGCGAGATCCCCAGCACGATCCGTTCCCGGGAGGAGCCGGGGGTGAGACGGTCGCGGAGCCGGTGGATCAAAGACGGTTGTTCTGTTCGCGGAGAGACTTGCATTTGACACAGTAGATCGCATGGGGACGCACTTCGAGGCGTGCTTCGGAGATCGGTTGCCCGCAATCCAGGCACTTGCCGTAGGTGCCGTCGATCAGGCGTTTGATAGCCCCTTCGATCAGTTCGAGTACGTTGCCGTCTTCGGTCAGGAGTTTGAGCTGCATTTCGTGACGGGAATTGTCGCCGCTGACATCCGCCATGTGGGTGGTCACGCCGCGTTTGTCCATATTGTTGCAGTCAAGCGCGCTTTCGGTGTGGTAATTGATCTGCTGCAGCACGGCTTCGCGGGCCGCGATCAGGCGGTCGTAGCGTTCTTTGTCAATTCCCTTGAAGGACGGCACCACCGTTTTTTTCTTGCTCATCCGGATTCTCCTGTGTTCTTCGGATTCCTTATTTCTTCACCGTTAAGAATATAGCATCGAAAAGCCATTTTTCAATTGTTTTTTTTATCTTCCCGCGTTGTCTCCCCTGAAAAAAACTTGCGCGGGGAGATGTTACGGTATATTTTAAAGGACAGGAAAAATCCGGCGGCTTTTGCCGCAGATGCAACAGATACGAACATAAGGGGAAAAAATGAAAGTCATTGTTGCGTATTCGGGCGGTCTTGATACCTCCGTGATCGTCAAGTGGGTGAAAGAAACCTATCAGGCCGAAGTGATCTGCTATTGTGCGGACGTCGGTCAGCAGGAAGAACTGGACGGACTGGAAGCCAAAGCAATCGCGACCGGTGCCTCCAAGTGCATCATTGATGACCTCAACGAAGAATTTGCCCGGGATTTCATTTTCCCGATGCTCCAGGGCGATGCCATCTATGAAGGCAATTATCTGCTCGGTACCTCCATCGCCCGTCCGCTGATCGCCAAGCGGCTGGTCGAAGTGGCCAAAGCCGAAGGTGCCGATGCCATCTGCCACGGTGCCACCGGCAAGGGCAACGACCAGGTGCGTTTTGAACTCAATGCCAATGCCATCGATCCTTCGATCAAAGTCATTGCCGCGTGGCGCGATCCGAACTGGAAATTCACCGGCCGTCTCGACATGATCGAATATGCCAAACAGCAAAACATTCCCATCAATGTTTCGGCGAAAAAGCCGTACAGCATGGACCGCAACCTGCTCCACATCAGTTTCGAGGGCGGCATTCTGGAAGATCCGTGGAGCGAATGCCCGGAAGATATCGCCGTGATGACCGAACCGCTGTCGAAGGCCGCGGATACGCCGGAAGATCTGGTCATCACCTTTGAAAAAGGTATCCCGACCCACATCAACGGTCAGGCATTTTCGCCGGCCAATATGATGCGTGAACTCAATGCCATCGGCAAAAAGCACGCCGTCGGCCGGGTCGATATCGTCGAAAACCGGTTTGTCGGTATGAAATCCCGCGGCATCTATGAAACCCCCGCCGGGACCATTCTGACCTATGCGCACCGCGGGCTGGAGGAAATCACCCTCGACCGCGAAGTCATGCACCTGCGCGACAGCCTGATCCCGCGTTACGCCGATATGATCTACAACGGTTTCTGGTTTGCTCCGGAACGCGAACTGCTCCAGGCGTTGATCACCGAAAGCCAGAAGTTTGTCACCGGTGATGTCCGGGTCAAACTTTTCAAGGGTGCCTGCCATGTGACCGGCCGCCGGTCGCCGTACAGCCTCTACGATGACGCCATTGCCAGTTTTGAAGACGGCGATTCCTACGATCACAAGGATGCTGCCGGTTTCATCAAGTTGAATGCTCTGCGGCTCAAAGTGCTGGCCCGCAGCAAGCAGAAGCATTACTGATCCGGCTGCTGTCCGGGGGCCGTATGCCGCCATGCGGTGCGCGGCCCCGGCGGCACTGCTGCCGGCTTGCAAATCCTGCCTGCCGGTCTATATTAAATTCCGACAAGTAAAACGACAAGAGAGACACCCTAATCCGGAGTTATCCCATTATGAATAAGGAAATCGGCACGATCGTGGAAGGCGCGCTTACCGCATCCGGCCTGAAATTCGGTATCGTCTGCGGGCGGTTCAATGAGTTTTTTGTCAGCAAACTGCTCTCCGGCGCGGTCGATGCGATCGTGCGTCACGGCGGTGATGCCAAAGATATCACAGCGGTCTGGGTCCCCGGATCCTACGAGATCCCTTTTGCCGTCAAAAAGATGTTGCAGCAGGGGAAATACGATGCCATTCTGGCTTTGGGCGTGGTGATCCAGGGTGCGACTCCGCATGCCGGGTATATCAATGCCGAGGTCTCCAAATGTCTGGCGCAGCTGGGGCTTGAATCCGGTACGCCGGTCACTTACGGCATGATCACGGCCGACAATCTTGACCAGGCTATCGAGCGCAGCGGGACCAAGGCCGGCAACAAGGGGGTGGATGCCGCTCTGGCCGCCATCGAAATGGCAAATCTCAACAAGGCTCTCAAATGACCGAAAACGATTCCGGATTCAACGGGGAGGAGTTGCGCCTCCATTCCAAGCGTCTGGGGCGGGAATTGGCGATGCAGTTCCTTTTCCAGTGCGATATGCGGCAGGAAATGCCCGATATGGAAAAGTGGGAAGAATGCAGTCAGCAGCTCCGCGAGGAATACGCCCTGCACGACAACCGCTATGCCCGGAAGGCATGTGATTACGCGGAAACCCTCTTTACCGGCGTGACCGTCAATCGCGAGCAGATCGATGCCACCATCCGGGAGCGTTCGGAAAACTGGGATTTTTCCCGGTTGTCGCTGGTGGATCGCAATATCATGCGGATCGCGGTGTTTGAAATGCTTTTTCTGCCCGAAGTACCGCCGGTCGTCAGTATCAACGAGGCGGTCGAGATCGCCATTGATTTCAGCGGCGAGCGCGCCGGCAGTTTTATCAACGGGGTTCTCAACGGTATCAAAGACACGCTGACGCGGCCGCCCCGTGAAGCAGTGGAAAAACTCTGATGTCGATATTTTCTATTTTCCGTCGCGGGCTGGAAAAGACCGCAGTCAAGGTGGAACGCGCATTCAGCGGTCTTTTTATGGGGACCACGGCGTGGGATGCCAAGACATTTTCCGATTTGGAAGCCATGTTGATCGGAGCGGATTTCGGATACGCCGCGGCCAGCCGCATTACGGCGGATATCCGGGACCGTTACGAGCGGGGGCATATCGCCACAACGGCGGATCTGACCCGGGTGGCATCCGATACCGTGCGCGACATTCTGTCCCGGCACGACCGGGCGGTGAATTTTGCCCCGGCCGGGAAACCGACGGTGGTGCTGATGGTCGGGGTCAACGGCAGCGGCAAGACCACCTCCATCGGGAAATTGGCGCATTACTACAAGCAGAACGGCAAAAAAGTGATGCTGGCAGCCTGCGATACCTTCCGGGCCGCGGCAGTGGAGCAACTGCAGTTGTGGGGGCAGCGGGTGGATGTGCCGGTGATCGCCTCCAAACACGGTGCGGACCCGGCGAGCGTGGCTTTTGATGCCACCTCCGCGGCACTGGCGCGGGGCATGGACCTGCTGTTCATCGACACCGCCGGGCGTCAGCACAATCAGAAAGCCCTGATGGACGAATTGGCGAAGATCCGCCGGATCGTGGCCAAAGTCTATCCGGAAGCCCCGCAGGAAGTCTGGTTGACGGTCGATGCCAGTCTGGGCAGCAATGTGGTCAATCAGGCGCGGGAATTCACCGCGGCCGCCGGTGTCACCGGTTTGATCCTGACCAAACTGGATGGTACCGGCAAAGGCGGGATGGCGGTGGCTTTGCACGAAGAATTTCATTTGCCGACATTTTTTGCCGGACTCGGCGAACAGCCGGACGATCTGCAGCCGTTCAGTCCGGATTTTTACACGGCGGCCCTTTTCGGCGGTACGGAGTAGCGCGGTGTCCGGCGATGCGGTTTATATGCGCCGGGCGTTGAAACTGGCGCGGAAAGTTCTCGGCGAAACGGCACCGAATCCGATGGTCGGGGCGGTGCTGGTGCGGGATGGCAGCATCATTGGCGAAGGTTATCATCACCGGGCCGGGGAACCCCATGCCGAGATCGAGGCGTTGCGGGATGCGGCGGCCCGGGGGCATGAAACCGCCGGGGCAACGATTTATGTTACGCTGGAACCGTGTTCGACGGCCGGCCGGACCCCGCCCTGTACAGAGGCATTGATCCGGCACGGTATCGCCCGGGTGGTGATCGGCGTATTGGACCCGAATCCGAAACATGCGGGCCGCGGGGTATCCCGGCTGGAGGCGGCGGGGATCGCGGTGCGTACCGGGGTGATGCGACGGGCCTGTGAAGAATTGAACCGCGGCTTTTTCCGTTGGATCACTGCCGGGCGGCCGTGGGTGGTATTGAAAATGGCGGTGACGCTGGACGGACGCATTGCGACCCGTTCCGGCGATTCCCGTTGGATCACCGGACCGGCGGCCAGAGAGGCCGTGCAGGATCTCCGGCGGCGCGCCGGGGCGATCATGGTGGGAGCCGCGACGGCGGAACTGGATCATCCGTCACTGCGCGTAAAAGATCCCGGCTGGCAGCATCAGCCGGTCCGTCTGATTGCCGGATCGGTATCGCCGGAACAGGCGGCACAGTGGGTCCCCGGCGGGGCGGAGGTCGTATCGCTGCCGGACCGGGCGGCCTGGGAACGGCTGCTGGATGATCTGGGCAAACGGGAAATATTGGAACTGCTGATCGAGGGCGGCGGGACATTGGCGGCTTCGGCATTGCGGGCCGGGATCGTGGATGAAGCGGTTTTTTTTGTGGCACCGAAAATCCTCGGTGGTACCGGCAGCCGTCCGGCGGTGGGCGGTGCAGATCCGGCGCGTATCGCCGATGCCATTGAGTTGGAAGATATCCGGGTGCGCCGTTTCGGGCGGGACACCATGATTGCCGGGCTGGTTCCCAAAAAAGGAGAAACACCATGTTCACGGGATTGATCGACAACACCGGCCGGATCCTGTATCGCGGCGGCAACCGGCTTGAGATCGAAACGGCGCGGGTGTATCCGCAACCGGTGCGGGGCGAAAGCATTGCTGTCAACGGCTGTTGTCTTACGGTGGAGCAGTTTGAGGGCCGCCGGATCGTGTTTCACACGCTTCAGGAAACGCTTGACCGCACCAATTTGGGGGCATTGCCGCCGGGCGGCGGTGTCAATCTGGAGCGGGCGTTGAAATGGGGGGATCGCCTGGGCGGACATCTGGTCACCGGGCATATTGATTCGACCGGACGGGTGGTTTCGTGCCGCCGCCGGGCCGGCGATGTGGCGTTGACGGTGGCATTTCCGCCGGAATTGCGCGATTTTCTGGCACCGAAGGGTTCGATCGCGTTGGATGGGGTATCGCTGACGGTGGCGGAATTGACCGGTGATACGGTCACGGTTTGCCTGATCCCGGTGACACTGGATGATACGATGCTGCGGGAACGCGTCCCCGGTGATCCGGTCAATATCGAAACCGATCTGATCGGAAAATATGTGGCAGGTCAGTTGGCCCGCACCCGCGGCAACGGCTCCATTACCATGGAAAAATTGCGGGAGAACGGTTTTCTATGATCGAATACGGGCTGTCGATTGATACGGTGCCGCCGGAAAAATTACCGGCCGGTCTGACATGGCTGATGTTGGACAACAGTGTTTTTACCGCGCCCCTGCGGTGGCCGGATCAGCACCGGAAGATGCGCCGGGCGGTGGCCCATCTGGCGGACCGCTCGCTGTGCCGTCTGGCCCCGGCGGAAAATTTACGGCTGCGGCTGGATTTTCTCCGGATGATGGACCGGCAGTTGACGGAGGCGGCCCGTACCCCGGTGGAAATGGTCCGGATCGATTGCGATTTCGGCCGGGCCGGGCGTGAACCGGCGTACCGGGCGCAGTTGCTGGTGCTTTTGCGGGCGATCGGCGGAATGTTGGAACCGCATGATATGCAGTTGGAACTGGGTGGACGGATGCCGGATGAAGGATGCCGTCCGGAACAGATACTGGCGTTGTTGCGGGAATTGCCGAACCGGAAGATCAAACTGCAATGGGAGATCCATCCGCATGAACCCGGGGCGGCGGCGATCCCCGCACCGGTCTGCCGTTTGCTGGGGTATGAGGCGGAAACGCTGGAATTTGTATATGAACCGGCCCTGGGGAATCATCTGACACCCAAACTGCTGTTGCCGGTACTGCGGGCGTTGCCGGTGATTCCCGGCCGCCGGATCTTTTTCCGGCCCGTCGGTTTGAGTGCCAATGCGGTTGCCGCTGAAGCCGCCGAGTTGGCCGCATTGGCGGCGACATTGCAGACAGAACTTAATTCTGCGGCGGAATGATCGAGATCTCGAAGACCCCGGTACGCAACGGCAGCGAAGTCAGATTCAGTTCCGCTTTGACGAAATAACGCCGTTCGGTACCCGGACGGAGCACCAGATTTTCCACAAAGCCGAGCGTGCGTTTCACGAGCACCTGATTGCGGGGATGCAGATCCAGCCGGTACCGGTATTCGGGTGTTTTGACCGGATCGTTCATTTCCATCCACCTATTTTCATCCGGCGCATCGACCCCGTTGGGACGCGGCTGACAGTAGATTTTGACATTATCCGGTTCGTTTATCCGCCATTCCGGGATGCGGACGGACTGGGTCCCCCGGTTATGGAGAGCCAGCACCAGCGTGCCCGGCGATCCTGCCGTCATGACCAGCGACCCGGACGGACCAAATTCCAGATTTTCTGCCGGGACCGGCGCAAACGCCGCCGGGCGTTCCTGCCGGGAACTGCTGCAACCGGTGAAACAGGCCGCTGTCAGGAGCAGCAAAAGAACAGCCAGTCCGCGCATTACCGGCCGCCCCGGTTTTTGCGGCTGACATGACTGCGAACGGTTTTGACTTCGGAACGGCGGCCGATCTTGCTTTTCATCACGATATACAGAATAACGAGATAGGAAAAGAGCAGTACGCCGATACTGAAGTCGGTTTTGAAACATTCCGCATTGGTCATGGGGATCGCATGTTCCTGAAAATGGGTGCGGCAGAAATTTACCACGCCAACCAGAGCATAATGCACCAGAGTCCACCCCAGACAGCAGAGGATGGTCATGATGACCTTGAAACAGAAATTGCCAATGCTGTCTCCGACCCGTTTGGCCGGATAGGAGGTAAACGCCGGACCGATGTGGCGACGATGATTTTTCATACAGTCAAAACTCCTGTTGTAAGCAAACCTTGCATGTATAAGATACTACATTTTTCCGGTATCGTCAAGTTTTTCCAATTCCGCCAGCAATTCCAACTGCCGGGCCGGAGATGCCTGACGGAGTTCGGCAAGGATTTTTTCCCGCGATCGCCGGGCATCGGCTTCCCGCAGGGCGGTCAGGCAGTCCGCCGCCGCCTTTTTCCATTGTTTTTCCGGATAGGAACACCCGGAGATCAGACAGCGGGCCACATCGGGGTCCGGATTTTCACCCAGCAGTGCGGCCGCTGCCGCTCCGGCTTCGGCATGTTCCCCGTTGATGGTAGCCGCCAGCACGGCGTTCAATGCCCGCCCGGCGGTGTCATCCGGCAGATGTTCCGATTCGGGTGCGGCGGCGATCTGCCGGGCCAGTTCTTCGCTGGCAAGCGCAAGTTCCAGCAATGTCAATTCGGCGGTCCGCATCTGGGGCGGTACCGCCGGTGCCGCCGCCGGTGACGGGGCCGGGGGATCGGCCGGAGCCGCCGCGGCCGTCTGGTTCTGGCCGCCTGATCCGGCATAGGAGCGTTGCCGCTGGCGTTTCTGACGGGCGATCTCGGCAGCCAGGGATTTTTCGCTGATAGTCAGGACCCGGGCGGTTTCGCGGAGATAAAGTTCCTGCTGGATCGGATTTTCCAGTAACAGCAGCAAAGAAACGGCATCGGCCAGCATCCGGCCCTGTTCCGCCGGAGAATCCAGCCCGCCGCGGTGATGCCATGTGTCGCGGAGATATTCGATCCAGCTGACGGCGGAATGGACCGCTCCGGCTACGGCTTCGGGACCGTTGTTGCGGTAAAGTTCGTCCGGGTCTTTGCCGCCGGGAATGCGGATGATCCGGACCTCCATTTCCAGCGGCAGCAGTAGTTCCAGAGCCGACCGGATCGCTTTCTGCCCGGCATTGTCGGCATCAAATGCCAACAGCACCCGGTCAACATAGCGGTTGAGGATGCGGCTCTGGTCGGCGGTGAAGCCGGTTCCCTGCGGAGCCATGGTCTGGGGGAATCCGGCGCGGTGCATGGCAATGGTATCGAGCTGGCCTTCGCAGAGGATGGCGCAGTTCTGCTCCTGCATGGCTTTGCGGGCAAACGGCAGGGCGTAAAGCAGTTGGCCTTTTTTGAAGACCGGCGTTTCCGGCGTATTGACATATTTGCCGTATTCCGGTTTGGTTTCCAGTGAACGGGCACTGAAGCCGACGACATCACCGCGTTCATTCCAGATGGCAAAGGTCAGCCGGTCCCGGAAATGATCGTAGATGCGGCCGGATTCATCGTTGCGCCGCAGAATGCCGCCGAGGACCATTTCGTCTTCGGAAAATCCCAGCCCGCGGCCGTAGCGGAGACAGTCATCCCAGCCCGGCGGAGCGGCCCCGATCCGGAATTGCCGGATCATTTCCGGCGGCAGTTGACGGGTAGCGAGATAGCGGGCCGCGGCTCCATCGGGATTTTGCGCGAGGGTGCGTTCAAAAAAACGGGCGAATTCTTCGTTCAGCGCGTAAAGCCGGTTGCGGATATTGCGGTTGGGCGCGGCATTGCCGCCCGGTTGGCTGTGATCTTCCGGAATGACCACCCCGACCCGCGAAGCCAGCAGTTCCACGGCATCCGGAAACAGCAGGTTTTCGCGCTCCATGACAAACCGGAAAACATCCCCGCCGCGGCCGCAGCCGAAACAGTAGTACATCTGGCGTTGCGGATTGACATGGAACGACGGCGTTTTTTCGTTGTGGAACGGACAGCGGGCCGTCCAGGCATTGCCCGCCCGGCGCAGCGAAACATAACTGCCGATAATGTCAACAACATCGGCGCGCGCCCGTACTTCTTCCACCACCCATTCGGGGATGCGGCCCATGATCCCGTTCTCCCGTCAGCGGCCGGTGATGCGCTGCAGCCTGGCTTCGGTGGTCTTGTAGAGACTGTTTCCGGGAGCAGGAGCCAATTTCAGATATTGCTGATAATACTGCACGGCAATATCCGTGCGTTTGGCATAATAGTCACAAAAACGGGCCATATTCAGCAGATAAATGGGATTTTTGGGTTCCACCCGCTGGGCATCGCGCAGATTTTCGGCACCTTTTTTCAAACTGCCGTTCAGTATCATGCCGATTCCGATCTGGTTGCGGTAGGCCGCTGAACGCCACAGACTGTCGTTGCGGGGGAACATCGCCAGATAACGCATGGCATTCAGCGGATTGACCCGCATATTGACATTGGCCAGCAGGATCAGGGTGTTCCGGTCTTTGGGGCGCAATTCCAGTGCTTTGCCCAGCGCGTAAAGCGCGTCCGGATTGTTGCCGGCCGCGGCACACAACCGGCCGCGGGTGTATTGGGCCGCAAACGAATCCGGCCGGAGCCCGGCGGCCTTGGTGGCGGCATTGATCGCCGAGGTCAGGTCTTCCTGGGCCTCCCGGGTCAGGGCGTGAAGGAGCAGCGCATCGGCATTTTCCGGATCAGCGTGAATGGCTTTTTCGGTCAGCGTCTGGGCGGTTTCCGGTTTGCCTTTTTCCAGCGCGGCGGCGGCGTGTCCCAACAGGGTCGGGACATCTTTGCGGCCACAGCCGGAGACTGCTGTTATCATCAGCAGCGGCAGGATGTATGTCAATAATTTTTTCATGGCCTTAATATATATGACGGTTCGCGGTTTGGCAAAAGAAAAATGTGAAAAAAATCAACGGTTTTGCAAAATTTTCCGGATCACACCGGCCGCTTCATCCAACGGTACCGGCCGGGGGGCCAGAGCCAGTTTCATCGGGTTTTCGGCGGCACTGGCGGCGGTGCATTCCAGCAGTTCCGGCGTAACGGCCGGGTAGGCCGATAAATCAGCCGCAACACCGCAGGTGTCAAGAAATTTCCGGAATGATACAATGACTTCTTCCGGTGTCCGGCCGGGGAAAATGCCGCTCAATTCCATGGTTCGCGCCGCTACCGCCGGATTGCCCAGATAATAACGCCACGCCGCCGGCAGCAACAGGATCGCCGCAATGCCGTGTTCGATTCTGCCGAACCACGAAAAACTGCACAGATGCGGCAGTCCGGTCGATTTCCAGCGGATCACCATACCGCCCAGCACGGCGGCCGCTGATACCGCTTCCCGTGCTTCCGGGGTCGGTGTCGCGATCGCCCGGGGCAGCCAATCGGTCAGAAGCCGGATGCCGGTCAGGGCCCAGCGGTTGGCCGCCGGGTGACGGTCATCCTGACCGGTATTGAGAAATCCCTCCAGAAGATGTGCCAGCGCATCACAGCCGGTGGCCCGGGTAACGGATTCCGGCATGGTGGTACTCCAGGCCGGATCGACAAAGGCGGCCTCCGGAATGATCTGCGGATCGCTGATCAATTTTTTGACACCGGCAGACGGTTCGACGATGTTGGAATAACAGGTCGTTTCCGAACCGGTTCCGCTGGTCGTCGGGATCGCCAGGATCCGGTCGAAATGACGGCCGGGAAAAAATTCCGATGACCGGTTTGACCCGAAGAAATCGGCCGCATCCCGGCTGCTCTGGTGCATGATCCATGCCGCTTTGGCCGCATCCATGACACTGCCGCCGCCCAGGGCGGCCACGGTATCCGGTCCGGCGGTTTGGAGAAATGCCGCCATCTGCCGGACACAAAGGATATCCGGTTCTGCCGGGATGCCGGGAAACAGCGAAACCGCGGCTCCGGCATCGGCGGCGGCGGTCTGTATGGCGGTCAGAGCCCCCGATGCGGCGGCGGAACGGCTGCCGGTGAAAACCGCCAGTTTCCGGCAGGCGCGCTGTTTGAGCCGAGCCGCAAAAGCATGGGCGGCATGGGGGCCGAAGGTGATGGCGGATTCGGTATTTTCTGCAAAAGTACGGCGGATATCATGGAGCTTCATGAAAATTCTCCTTGCGGGAACACGGTTTTCCCGTTATAGTATGTTGTGTGTCAAAACTTACACCGTTTTATTGAAAAAATCCAGAGGCAGAGAGGTAAAAGATGAATGATTGCAGCAACCGTCCGTCGTGGGACCGCTATTTCATGGACATTGCTGAAGTTGCCAGCCGCCGCAGCAATTGTTCCCGGCGGCGGGTGGCGGCGGTGATCGTGCGGGATCACCGGGTCATTTCCACCGGCTACAACGGCACCCCCCGCGGTGTCCGCAACTGCTGCGACGGCGGTTGTCCCCGTTGTGCCTCGGATGTTCCCAGCGGGACCGCCATTTCCGAATGTCTGTGCAGTCATGGCGAAGAAAATGCGATCGTTCAGGCGGCCTGTCACGGCATTGCCGTGCAGGGGGCGGTGCTTTACACGACCTACAGCCCGTGTCTGCAATGCGCCAAAATGATCATCAATGCCGGGATCTCGGAGGTGGTTTATCACCGGCGTTACACCATCGACGACGTATCGCTGGCCCTGCTCCGCGAAGCCGGGGTGCGGGTGCGCCCGCTGAATCCGGAGGAATTGGGCTGCTCCGGAAGCGAAGGAGAGACCAAGACATGCTGCTGAAAGAATTTACCGGTCCGGAGTCCCGGGTGATGACACTGGAAGAAGCGGTCGCCTGGCGGGAGGATTTGCGGAAGAACGGCAAAAAACTGGTGGTGACCAACGGCTGTTTCGATCTGATGCACCGCGGTCATGCGGAATATCTGTATCAGAGCCGCGAACTGGGCGATGCCCTGATGGTGCTGGTCAATTCCGATGCTTCGGTGCGGCAGTTGAAAGGCCCTGAACGGCCGGTGGTGGACGAGGTCAGCCGGGCCATGCTGCTGTGTTCCCTGCGGGCTGTGGATGCCGCCGTGATCTTTGATTCCCCTCGCTGCCACCGGGAACTGGCGGCACTGGCTCCCGACATTTACGTGAAAGGCGGTGACTACACGGTGGAACAGCTCGATCCGGATGAGCGCGCCGCTTTGTTTGCCGCACAGACCGAGATCGTTTTCAAGCCTTTTGTCACCGGTTTTTCCACTACCCGGCTGCTGGAGCGGATCAAAGCGGTCATGTAAATTCAGATCCGGCCGTCGATCCAGGCATCGATCAGTGACCGGGCAATGCTGCCGGGGGCCGGGATCTCCGGCATGGCATCGCGGCGGAACCAGTTGGCGGATTCGATCTCGCAGCCGTCCGGCGTGATTTCGCCGGACCGGTATTCGGCGGTGAATCCCAGCATCAGGGAATTGGGATAGGGCCAGCACTGGCTGCCGAAATAATGGAAATTTCCGGCGGTGATGCTGACTTCTTCATACAATTCCCGGCGGATACATTCCTCCACCGTTTCCCCGGCCTCTACAAAACCGGCGATCAGGCCGTATATCGGCTTGGCAAAGCGGCGGTTATGGGCCAGCAGTGCTTCATCGCCCCGTTTGACCAGTACGATCACCGCCGGTGCCAGAACCGGAAAAAACGCCGCCCCGCAAGCGGCACATACCCGGGCGCATTCGGTTTCAGAATCGTTGGTGACGGCTCCGCACAGACCGCAGAACCGGCGGCGTTTCCGCCAGATCAGCAATTCCCGGGCCCGTCCGGCGGCGATCCGTTCCGGCGGCGGCAGGGCGTTCAATGCCGGACGGAGGTCGTGCCAGTCGCCGCCGGTCGCCGCGGATTCGTCAGCAATTTCCATGGCCCCGCAGAGCAGAGGGCCGATCCGGCCCAGCATCAGGCCGGACTGCCACGGATAAACGGTTTCGCCGCGCCGCGGAAGCCGGATGGAACCATCGGATTCCCGCCGGATCAGAATGCGGCTGCCGCAGAGAATGACCGTTACATCCGGTTCGGTACCGGATTCCCGGGGGATGGCTGGGATGAACGGGGGTGTCATGATTGCGCGGCCGGGTTCCAGCGGTAAAAGCGGAGCGCGTTCTGCGATGTGATCTCCGCCAGTTCCCCGGTGGTCAGCCCCCGTTCTCCGGCGGCGCGCTGTGCCACCAGCGGCAGCAGGCCCGGCGAATTCTGACGGCCCCGGTAGGGTTTGGGGGCCAGATAGGGGGAATCGGTTTCGAGCAGCAGCCGGTCGAGCGGGATCAGCCGGAGATTTTCCCGGATGTTGTCGGCCCGGTTGAATGTGACCATGCCGGTGACACCGAGAAAGGCCCCCAGTTCCAGAAAGCGTTCCGCCCATGCCGGGGTGCCGGTGAAACAATGGATGACCATGCGGCCGCCCGATGCGGCAAAATCCTTCAGCAGAGCATAAGCATCGGCGTAGGCCAGATCGGAATCATCCCGGTCACGGCAATGAACGATCGCCGGCAGATCCGCCGTCAGGGCTTCGGAAAGAAAAGATGCAAAAAGCGGTAATTGTTTGTCCCGCGGCGAAAAATCGTAAAAATAATCCAGCCCCAGTTCCCCGACAGCCCGGCATTTGGGATCGTCAAAGAACACCCGGAATTCCGCCGCCGGACGGGTTTCCTCCACCGCATTGTGCGGGTGCGTACCGGCCGAAAAACAGCAGTCCGGCGAGGCCGCGGCAAAATCCCGGGCCGCCTGTGATTCCTGCCACGATCCCCCCATGGCGGCCAACAGCAGGCGCGTTACCGGCTGGGCTGTCAGTGCCAGATCGGCGGCAATCGCCGCATGGGTATCGGCGATCGCCGTTTCGCGGTCGTAATGAAAATGGGTGTCGAACAGGATCATAAAAAATCACTCCATGCCGTACCGTTTGGCAAATGCCGCCCGGATCGTGGCTCCGTCGGCGTAACTCAAATCGGCTCCGGCGGGCAATCCCCGGGCCGGTTGGGAAATGCGGACCGGATTCTGTTTCAGCAGTTCTGCCACATAGACCGCGGTGGCGCGGCCCTCCACATCCGAACCGAGTGCCAGGATCACCTCCACCACGCCGCTGCCGCCGGCGGTCCGCTGCAGCAGCGGTTCCAGTGCGAGATTTTCCCCGTTTTCGCCATCCAGCGGCGAGAGTTTGCCGCCCAGCACATGATAAAGTCCGCGATAGCCGCCGCCTTTTTCAATGGCAAAAAGTTGCGGCGGTTCCTCCACCACACAGATCGTGGAACGGTCGCGGGTCGGATCGGAACAGACGGCACATGACATACCGGCCGGGGCGATATTGCCGCATTCGGGACAGCGGCCGATCCGGTCCGGAATGGCGCGGACCGCATCACCGAGGGAACGGATCTGTTCCTCGTCCCACTTGAGCAATGCCATGGCCATGCGTTCCGCACTGCGCCGACCGACACCGGGAAAGCGTTTCAGAAGCGCGATGACCTCTTCCAGTGCTTCCGGGTAATCACCGGTCATGGGCGGCCTCCGGACCGAGCAGTACGGCCCGGCTTTCCAGTTTCCGGAACCAGACCAGACCGAGCGTGTAAAGCCAGGAATCGTATTCCCCGGTCTCGACCGGTCCCAGTTCCGCTTTGGCTTTCCGGGCGGCCGTTTTGAGCATGTGGAGCTGATAGCCCTCGGTCATGTAATTGCGGAATGTTTTATAATCGCGGCGGTTGGGGTTGTAGGGATAACCGCTCCACAACGGCAGACAGCCGAAGAGGAACGCCCCGCGGTTTTCCGCCGTGATCACACCGACAACGGTCCTGCCGTCAACCGGCTCCAGTCCGGCCGGCGGCGGTTTGATACGGCACTCCGAGGTGCTGCCCACACAACCGGCAAGCAGCAGCAGGACCAGTACGGACGGCAGAATATGACACAAAATTTTCATCAGTAGATGGTGAATCCCATGTTGAAGTGGAAACGCAGTTTGCGCGATACATTGTCCAGATCGTTGTCTTTGATGATCGGATACGCCAGATCGAGCCGCACCGGCGCATTCAGCATCGGGATCAGCAGCCGCAGACCGTACCCGGCACCGGCATTGATGCCGCCGGAGAAGTTGTAGGAGGCCTCCCAGGTGTTGCCGATATCGAAGAATGCGGCACCCCGGATCCAACGCCAGATCGGGTGCGAGATCTCCACCGTACCGACCAGCATGGTCTGACCGCCGCGGGGTTTGCCATTGTCATCAAGCGGTGATACGGTGCGGTATTCAAAGCCGCGGATCGAATCGCCGCCGCCCAGAAAATAGCGTTCAAAGATCGGCACATTGTCGTTGTGGGGGAAACCGGAGACCACCCCGGCACGCAGACCGCCCATGACGATGATCGCTTTGTCGAAGAGCGGGTAGTACCCGGAGGCGCGCCCTTCAAGACGGTAGAAATTGCTGCTGGAGCCGAGGGCGCGTGGTGAGATCGCTCCGGAAAGGGCGATGTTGTATCCCTCGGTCGGAAAAACCAGACTGTCGCGGGTGTCGCGTTCCAGCAGCAGCGAAAACTGGCTGACCCATTCCCGTCCGCGTTCCCGGTAGGTTTCCGGGGCGACTTTGCGGGACATGTCTTTGACATTGACCTGCTCGATCTTGTAGCCGAATGTGATGCTGGTGAAATCGTCGAACAATTTGTGATTGAGGCCGAAACGGGCACCCAGGCGTTCTTCATTCCAGTAATCGTATTCGACTTCGTTCCAGTAGCCGGAAACATCCAGCCGCAGGGGCATATCGAAGAGCCACGGTTCGGTAAAGTCGATATTGCCGCCGTAGGTTTCCACGCCGAAGAGGCCCCGCAGACGGAGCCGCTGGCCGCCGCCATGGAACCAGGATCCCGGATCGGAAATATCAAAATTGTTGCTGGTGATCTCCGCCATCCCGACAAGATTGTTCATATCGGAAAAACCGGCCCCGACTTTCACATCGAAGATCCCGGGTTTTTCTTCCACCCGGAATGTGACATCTTTTTCATCGATCGCTTCGGCATTGGTGACGGTGGCGGTGACATCGGTGAAATAGCCCATGCCCATGAGCCGGGCCCGGCTGGCTTCGATGCGGTTGCGGTCGACCGGATCGCCCGGCTGGATCGCCAGTTCCCGGCGGATGACTTTGTCTTTGGTGCCGGTGTTGCCGGAAATATTGACGCCGGAAACCAGATAACGGCGGCCTTCGGTCACCTCCAGCCGGACGGCAACGGTCTGATTGTCCAGATCCGGCACATGCACCGGGCGCACGGTGACATCGGCATGGCCGAGCGATTCGCAGTAATCGGAAATCGCGCTGGCGGAGTCGCTTTCGACGGCAAGACTGAAAGGTTCACCGGCGCGGAGCAGGACCAGTTCCGCCAGCGTTTCCCGGGGGATGGCACCGGTGGTGGTGACATCCACCGCACTGACCTGATACGGTTTGCCCTCCTCCACCGGGAAGACCACATCCACATATTCCGGATCATCGGCCAGCGGCGTGACGACCGGTTCCCCGATCCGGCAGTCGAGATAACCGCGGTTCAGGTAACATTCCCGCAGCCGGGCGCGGTCCGCGCGGATCTCCCGGGCATCGAACAGACCGGCGGAGGCGTAACGGCGGATGACCGGCAGTCCCGCCCAGAAGACCGGCCGGTTCACCACCACCGCCGACAATTCGTTTTCCGGGATCGCGGTGACACCGGTAAAGCCGAGCGAATGGACGCGGCGGCGGAGATTTTCGCGGATCTTGATGGTCAGCGAAATGGATTCATCGTCATTTTTGCTGAAATCCGCCGTCACCACGGCTTCGGTATAGCCTTCGGCGTGATAAAATTCCCGGATCTTTTTGAGCGTGTCGCCGAGTTTGGTATCATTCAGCGGGGCATAGCGTTCCAACAGCACCAGTTCCTGCAGATCTTTGTCGCTGAATTTTTCATTTCCGGCGAAATTCACTTCGCGGAGCCGGGGCCGCAATGTCAGCAGAAATGTCACATCGGTCTGCCCTTTGTCATCAATGCTGATCCGGCTGGAAACATCGGCAAAGTTACCGGTGCCGAAAAGGCGTTTGATATCCGCATCAACGATGTCGCGGTCGTATTCCATGCCCGGCCGCAGCCGGATATTGTATTCCAGAAGTTCTTCTGCCAGCGGGTGTTTCCCCTGCTGCTGAAATTCCACCTTGCCGACCACTCCGGCAGAAAGCGGCAACGCCATTGCCAGCGTTGCCAGCAATCCTGCTGCAACAGACCATCTCTTCACGCGTAAACTCCTGCTGTAATCAAGGGTTGCAAATATATCCAATCGTGGATAATATACTGCTTGCAGCGCAAAAAATCCAGTCCGGGCGCGGGGAAAGATCAATTTTTCGCTGACTGCACAAAAGCATCAAAGAGGGCCGCGGCAAAACGGTCGCGCCGGGTCAGAAGTTCCGGGTGCCACTGGACCCCGGCAACAAAGGTGTGCCCCGGCAGTGAAAAGCCTTCGATAATGCCGTCCGGTGCGATCGCTTCCAGCCGGCAGCCCGGAGCCAGATGGTCCACCGCCTGATGGTGAAAGCTGTTCACCATGATCTCATCGGTGCCGAAAATCCGGCGGAGAATCCCGTCCGGCGCGATCCCGACCGGGTGGGTGACAACTTCATCCGCTTCGGTCTGGTTGTGATTCAATGGCGTGGTGATGGCAGTCGGGATGTCCTGGATCAGAGTCCCCCCCAGAGCCACATTGAGGATCTGGCAGCCGTGGCAGATGCCCAGTACCGGCCGCCGCAATGCTATGACCGCCCGGAGCAGTGCCGCATTGGCCCGGTCGCGCTCCGGCATCAAATCACAGGAGGCGGTGTTTTCGGCCCCGTATAGCGACGGATCGACATCGGTGCCGCCGGGGATCAGAAAACCGTCGAACCGGGCCAGGTTGCCGCCCTCCGGCGGGCAGTATTCCGCCGGGACCATGACGGCATCGGCACCGGCTTCATTCATCATCCGGAGAAACCAGGGGCGGACCCATGGGCCGGAGCCGCAGGGACTGTGGGTCGGCAGAACACCGATCAGGGGACGGTTTGTCATGGGGTATTTCCTTTGCGGGTTACAGCCGGCAGTGCGGCCGGAAGAACGCCTTTCAAACGCTCCAGCAGCAACGAATAACGCGGGGCCTGACGGGCATTCCGGACGGCCATTTCAACGGCCTTGCGGCTGCCGATCAGCACCAGCAGTTTGCGGGCGCGGGTCACTGCCGTGTAAAGCAGATTGCGCTGCAGCATCATGTAATGCTGGGTCAGCAGCGGCAGGATCACGGCCGGGAATTCGCTGCCCTGGGATTTGTGAACGGTCGCGGCATAGGCGATGGTCAGTTGATCGGCATCGGTAAAGTCGTATTCCACAACGCGGCGGTCAAAAATGACAGAAAATTTTTTCTTTGCCGGTTCGATCCGGGCGATGCGTCCGAGGTCGCCATTGTAAACGGCTTTGTCGTAATTGTTGCTGATCTGCATGACTTTGTCGTCCTGCTTGAAGAGCCGGTCGCCCAGTTGGAACGAAGGTTTGCTGCCGGTATTCAGGACCTGCTGCAGCGCGGCATTGAGTGTCTGGGTGCCGCAACTGCCGCGGTTCATGGGGGTCAGGATCTGCACATCATCGACCGGGTCCAGGCCGAAGCGTTGAGGAATGCGTTCCGTGTTCATCCGGACGATCAGGTCCAACACCCGTTCCGGATCGTCCTGTTCGATCCAGTAGAAATCCGAAAGTTCCGTGCCCGCCGGATTTTTTTCCGGCAGGGTGCCGCGGTTGATCCGGTGGGCATTGAGGATGATCCGGCTGCCGGAGGCCTGCCGGAAGACCTGATCCAGATGGGTCGTCAGAAACAACCCGGAGGCAATGAAGTCTGCCAGCACTCGCCCCGGTCCGACCGATGGCAGCTGATCGTGATCGCCCACCAGCAGGACACTGGTTCCCGGCGCAATGGCCCGGAAAAGAGCCAGTGCCAGCATCAGATCCAGCATGGAACATTCGTCCACGATCACCAGATCGTATGGCAGATGATTGCTTTGATCGTAGCCGAAGCGGCCGCTCTGCGGATCAAAGACCAGCAGCCGGTGCAACGTCTTGGCCCCCAGCCCGGTGCTTTCGCAGAGGCGTTTGGCGGCGCGGCCGGTGGGTGCGGCGGCGGCAATACGGAGCCGCGCGGGTTTGGCCCGCCGGACGATTTCGCCCAGTACGGTGGTTTTACCCACACCGGGGCCGCCGGTGATGATGCCCAGCGGTGCGAGCATGACCCGTTCTGCTGCCAACTGTTGTTTTTCACCGAGAACGATGCCGTCTGCCGCATGGGGAATCGCAGTACAGCGCGTTCCGGCAAAGCGTTTGGCGGCCGCCAGTGTCTGCACCAGCCCGGGCAATTCGGTTTCGGCACGGGCAAGCGCGGCGGTGTAATAACAATCGTTGAGTTTCACGATCTGGCGGCGGTTCAGGGCGCGGTCGATCCCGCACCGGGCCAGTTCCGGCGGCTGTCCGGCCAGTTCGGCCGTGGCGTGGATGAAATATTCCTCCGGCAGGCAGACATGCCCGTTGGTGGTTTCCTGATTCATGGTAAAGACTGCCGCCGCATTCATCCGTTCCGGTGAATCTTTGGCGATCCCCAGTTCGGCGGCAATGGCATCGGCCTTCAAAAAACCGATCCCATCGACTTCTTCCGCCAGCCGGTAGGGATTGGCCCGGATGACATCGACCGTCTGGGCCCCGTAACGGAGATAAAGTTTCT
The DNA here is from genome assembly GCA_017414565.1 of Lentisphaeria bacterium. GTDB lineage: Bacteria > Verrucomicrobiota > Lentisphaeria > Victivallales > Victivallaceae > RGIG1931. The sequence continues at coordinate 22,412 of JAFQLP010000127.1, forward strand.
GGCAGAAGGCCGGGGTGATGCCGAGTCCCTGCAGAAAAATGAAAATATCCCGGCGGGCGGCACTGGCGCGCCAGGCACTGATGATGCGTTTGGCTTTTTGCTGACCGATCCCGGGGATCTCGCGGAGCCGCCGGCTTTCGTGATCCAGCACATGCAAGGTTTCGCTGCCGAACCGGTTGACGATCTGTTCGGCGGTTTTGGGGCCGATCCCGGGGATCGCGCCGGACCCGAGAAAACGGATCAATCCGGCCCGCGTTGCCGGCATGACCGGGCGGAACGATGCCACCCGGAACTGACGGCCGTATTCTTCGTGTTTTTCCCAGCCGCCGGTCATTTCCAGCGACTGACCCGGTGTCAATTGACAAAGCGGCCCGACGGCCGTGAATTCGCGGTCGTCATCCCCCGCCATCCGCAGGACAGCGTAGGTGCCTTCGGCATTTTCGTAAACGACCCGGCGGATCTCGCCCCGGACCGGATGGGCACTGAAGAGTCCGCTCATAGCCGTTTCCCGGTAAGTGTGATCCGCGGATCGGCCGCCACATAAAGCAGGTCGGAGAGCAGCACGCCCAGCAGTGTCAGGGCTCCGCTGAAGGCAAAGAGGGCCATCACCAGCGGGTAATCACGGCTGGAAAGAGCCAGCAGTGACAGGGCCCCCATGCCCGGGATATTGAAAATACATTCGATCAATACACTGCCGGCCACCAGCCCCGGCAGCAGACCGCCGAAAAGCGTGATGAGAGTGATCAGTGCATTGCGGAATGCGTGTTCCCAGATGATGCGGTATTCCGGTACGCCTTTGGCCCGGGCGGTGCGGATGTATTCGCAGTGGATTACTTCGAGCATACTGCCGCGGGTGTAACGCGACAATCCCGCCAGACCGTGATAGGTCAGGCACAGCACCGGCAGCACATAGTAACGGGCCTGTTCCGCCAGCCGTTCCCAGGTGGAAAGCGATCCGTCATCCGGCGGGGCCAGCCCTTTGAGCGGAAAGATCGGCAGCCAGCCGCCTTCACAGCAGAATGCCTGCAGCAACAGCCCCACCCACATCACCGGCATGGAGTAAAGCAGAAACAGACCGAATGCGGAGATCCGGTCGAACCAGCCGTCGGCGTGGACGGCAGACCAGACCCCGATGACGATGGCCAGCAGATAGGTCAGCAGTATCGACCAGATATTCAGCGAGAGCGTCACCGGCAGCCGTTCCCGGATCAATTCTGTCACCGGTTTGCCGGGATCGACGACCACCGAGGTCCCGAAATCCCCGTGCCGGATGACGGCTCCGAACCAGAGCCGGAAGCCGGTCAGGACCGGTTTGTCGAGATGCAGTTTTTCCCGGATGGCACGATTGCCGGCGAATGCGCCTTTTTCGGTATCAAGGCTGCCGGCACCGGAGTTGTCGATGAACATATCACTGCGGGCCGGGTCGCCGGGAGCAAGGCGGAGCATCAGATAACTGACCAGCAGGATGATGAACAATGTCACACCTGCCAGCAGCAGCCGTTTGATCAGATACCAGAACATGAAGTTTATTCCAGTTCCCGCAACCGGTCGCGCCGGAGTTCTTCGATGTATTCGTTGCCGTACAGCCGTCGCATCAGCCGGATGTTGAATTCGTAGAACAACTGGGAATCCGGCCGCGGAATGACCTGGCCGCAGGCGATCCGGACGGCATCACGGCGGCGGACCGGGTTGTTGTATTTGCCCAGATAACGCACCAGAGTCCGGGGACTGAGCTCGGAAAAACATTTCTGACCGAAATCTTCGGTATAGCCGGTGGCGATCAGCGATACCAGATTGCGGTTGGTATGCCGGAACCCGACACTGAACAGGAAATCCTCCACCATTTCCTGACAGCGCACATCGTCGAATGTGGGAAAATGGATGCTGCAGCCGCGGGAAAGGATGCTCGGCGGAAATTCATAATTGGATGCCAGTGCCAACAGGATGTGATCCGGCGGTGTGAATGCCCCGCCTACCTGGGTCCGGAAATCGTACCAGTCCACGCGGTCCGGTTCCAGATCGTCAAAGAACACCGCGAACCGCCGGTCGGGCCGCTGTTTCAGCGCGGCGATCAGATCGGGCAGCTGATGACTCAAAACTTCTTCATCGGCCGTGATGAGCGTCAGATTGTCATGAGCCAGCACATGGGCGATCGTCAACTGGGTCTTGCCGTGTCCCGGCAGACTGTAGATCAACAGCGGCACCGGCGGTTTGCCTCTGGCAAAGTCGCGGAAATGGGTCTGAAAAAGTTTCCGCATCCCGGTAAAGCCGTAAAATTGATCCACCGGCCGGATGGTATCCAGTTCAATGGGGTAGAAACGGCCGTTGTGGTAATGAAACGCCCGGCCGCCGGCAAAGGGATCACGGGCGGCCAATTCCGCCGCCAGCGTTGCCGGATCTCCGGAAAAGGCCGCTTTGCCCCGCAGAAATGCGGTCAGAGCCGGGCGCAGATCCGGCATCCGGTCGGCCAGCGCAGCGGGAAACCGCAGCAGAGCCGCCGCTTCCTGCAGCAGGAACCGGGATTCGTCGTCGTCCGCGGCACCGCCGGCCACACAGCCGCGCGAAGCCAGGGCTTCAAACAGCCGTGCCGCCAACAGTTCCGGCAGGGACGACTCCGGATATTTGCGGAGCATGGTATTCAGGAGCGATTCTGCATCTGCCGTACAGAGATCTGCCGCCGGGCGCGCCGGGTGGCCCGGTTCGGTCAGGGTCAGCAGGGCGGTGCATTCTTCGGCGACATCACCGGCACCACCGGCGACCGGGGTCAGCGTACCGGTGCCGGTCCCCTCCAGAAACAGGGTCCGGCACGCGGATGCCGCCGCTTCCCAGATGCGGTCGTAGCCGGTTGCGGAAGATGCCATCTGATTACTTCCGGATCAACGATTTGTCAATTTTGAAAACGATCTTGCGGATGGCGGCGCGGGCCGGATTCAGACCGGTCAGATGGCCTTCGCCCGGGAAAAACACCGCAAATTCACCGGCCTGCACCGGGAATTGGACTTCCGGATTGCCGGCCCGGTAGGCATAGAGTTCGTAATCCCGCTCGGCATTTTTGTCGGCCAGTTCCAGACCGGCCGCGGAAAGACCGGCGATGGTTTCGCTGCCTTCCAGGATCACCTGAACGTCGATAAAGCGTTCATGGACTTCGACTTTGCATTCTTCCAGCGGCTTGGTGTTGTAATACAGTACATCGGCAAAGAGCTGTTCCGGCACCAGAATGTGGCGGCCGGCTTCGGTTTGCGGCGTAACGGTTTTCAGAAATTCACCGATGCGGTCAAAGATCGCCGGGTTCAAACCGGCATACTGCGGAAGATTTTCCAAGCGGTCGTAAATCATGGGTTCACCTCTGGGTAACAGGATCCATTTTTTCTGCGTATCTGCATTAAGATACATCGCCCGGACGCTTTTTCAAGGCGGTCTTGGTATCTTGAAAATTATCCGGATACTGCTACATTAATCGGAAAAAGGGGATACAACAGGGAGACGCAGGATGACAGGCATCAACAGCAACGGGATTTCCGGTACCGTTCCGGATGCTTCCGCCGCTGAAAACATCGTCCGTTTCGCGGCGGCCGCCGGAGCCGTTACCCGGACTCCGCTGGTGGTGGCCTGCGACGGTACACCGGCGGCCCGGCTGCTGATGCGCGCAGTTGCCGCCGCGGTCTGTTCCCGGGGGTGTCCGGTGCTTTCCGGCGGAGTGCTTTGCAGCGGCGCGGTCCGTGATCTGCTGACCCGCCGGGAATGCGGCGGTGCCCTGCTGGTCGGTTCTCCCGCGCCCGGACGGATCGGTGTCCGGCGGCTGGGGGCCGATGGCCGCGATGCCGATGGGGCGGATATGGAAACATTGTGGGATGCCTACGACAATGGTACTGCTCCCGGCACCCCGGCAGAGGAAACGCCGCTGGCCGCCGCCCCCGTGATCGCCGGTTATCTGGATACGCTTGAACATGCTGTGGATGCCGCGGCGATCCGCCGCAGTGCCATGAAGTGTGCCATTGATTTTGCCAATGATGCCGCCGCTTCGCTCGCCGGGGAAATGACCCGGGTATTCGGGCTTGAGGTGCTGGGGTTTCAGAATAGCGGTACGGCGGCGGCGCAGGCGGCCCGGCAGCTGGGATTGTCGGCGGCATTCGGTTTTTCCCCATCGGGGGATGCGCTGCTGATCGGATCGCCGGATGGCGTGTGGCTGCCGTCGGAAACGGCGTTTGCCGTGGCGGCGCACTACCGCTGCCGCTGTATCGAGGGCGGTCAGGTGGTGATCTCCGGCGGCAACGGCCTGCTGGTTGAAGAAGCGGTCCGGCGGGCCGGTGGAAAACATGTTGCCGGGGATGCCGCCGGGGATTTTTACGGCGTGGACGGTTCTTTCGGGTTCGGCGGATTTCCCGGATTCGATGTTTTCCGCATGATGCTGCTGTTGTTGGAGGCGGCCGCAGTCAACCGCCGTCCGCCGGCGGAGTGGGTCCATCTGCTGCCGCCGCTCCATCTGGTCGATGCGGCTCTGCCATGGAACGAATTTCATGTGGGCCGGATCACGGCATTGCGCGGCCGGTTAGGGGATGCCCGGATGTCCTGCTGTGGCGACACCTGCCGTTTTGAGGAATCCGGCTGCCGGGTGTCGTGCCGTCCGGACCCGGCCTCCGGCACGCTGGCGATCCGCGCCGCGGCCCGCAAATTGAGTGATGCCAGAGAACGGGCCGCAACCATCCGGCAACTGCTCGGAGGTGGACGATGAACCGGGACCCGCTTACCGGTTTCCGTCTGGGGGCTCTGCTCGCCACCCATCTGGGTGGCGGCCGGATCATCACGGCCCGGCTGGACGATACCCCGATGGAACAGCACGGTCAGCAGTTGCTTGAGGCCGGTTTGACCATGGCCGGGGCGGCCGTGACGGATGCCGGTGTGCTGCCGCTGGCAACATTGCGTTTTCTGATCCGGGAAATGAATGCCGCCGGGGCGGTTGCGGTCGATGGTTCCCGGTGGATCGTGTGCGGCGGGACCGGCCGGGTACTGCCGCCGGTGGAACTGGACTTGCTGCTGCGGATCGGCATCCCCGGGATGACCGGGCCGGAACAGTGGGTGGAGCCCCGTCCGGAATCCCGCGGATTTTCCCTGCATCTGCGGAAGATCATGGCCGCAGTGGATGGCGAAGCGATCCGCCGCCGGCAACTCCGGGTGGCGTGGTGCGGTGAAGGTGCGGCGGTGGTCCGGCGGCTGCCGGAACTGCTCCGGAAATGCGGTGCCGATGCCGTGGCCGTACCCGATGCCGGGGCGATGGCGGCGGCGATCTGTGACGGCCGGTGTGATTTCGGCGTCGGCATGGACCGCAGGAGTTCGGCGGTGCGGCTCTGGGATGACCGCGGGCGGTTGATTCCGGCGGGCCATTCGCTGGCGATGATGCTGGATCACATTCTGGAGGCATTTCCTGAAACATTGGTCGTTACGGCCCCGACCGGGCGTTTTGCCGACCGGCTGGCGGCGGATGCCGGATGCGATATCCGGCGCGGCGGTGACGGCGAATCCGGTTTGCTTGATGCCATGCAGAATGCCGGCAGCAGTCTGGGGGGCGACGGTCCCTCCGGGATGCTGATATGGCGGCGCATCCAGCCGGTGCCGGATGCCTTTGCCGCGGTTGCGATTTTACTTGAACTTTCAGCCCTTTCCGGGGCGGCGATCTCGGAGATCGCCGATCAGACCGGAGGGGAATCATCAGTATGAGGAGACGGGAGATATGGCGGAAGCAAAACTTCACATTTTTGACCTTGACAACACCCTGATTTCCTGCGATTCGGACCAGATGTGGAAACACCATGCGGTCCGGCGCGGTCTGGCGGAACCGGATGCCATCCGGCGCGCGGATCATTTTATCGAACTTTATGACCGCGGCGAACTGGATGCCGATGAATTCATTGCGTTCCAACTGCAGGAATTCGCCGGGCGGACCGTGGCGGAAGTCCGGACGATGGTTCAGGATTATTTTGAAAATTTTTTGAAAGACTATGTCTATCCGGAGGCGAAGGCTTTGATCGATTCGCTCCGGCAGCGGGGTATCCCCGCGGTGATCCTGACCGCGACCAATACGTCGCTGGTGGCTCCGCTGGGCGAATATTTCCAGGTGAATGAATTGCTCGGGACCCGTCTGGAGGTGGTCGATGACCGTTATACCGGCAAACTGGCCGGTGATTATACCATGGGCCCCGCCAAAATTCCGGCGGCGGCGGCCTGTGCGGCCCGTTACGGGCTGACGCTGGCGCAGACCGCCTATTACGGCGACAGCATCAACGACCGTTTCCTGCTGGAGGCGGTCGGTTTTCCGGTGGCGACCAATCCTTCACCGGCGTTGCGGGAATTGGCGCAGCAGAAAAATTGGGCGATCCGCGATTTTCAACCGGCGGTTAATTGAGTTTGAAGCAGGAAACAGAGGTGAAAATGAATTGGCAATCGGTTATTGAGCGTTACGAAAATGAATTGCTGAATTCGGTGATCCCTTTCTGGGAAAAAAATTGCATCGACCACGAATGCGGTGGGTTCTTTACCTGTCTGGACCGGGATGGTTCGGTGTACGACACCGCCAAATACATGTGGATGCAGTGGCGGATCGTCTATCTTTTTGCCACCTTGTACGGCACGCCGTACGGCAAAGGCCACGACAACTGGCTTCAGATCGCCCGTGACGGTTTTGATTTCCTGACCCGGAACGGACGGCTTGAGGATGGCAGTTACTATTTTGAATTGAACCGCAAAGGGGAACCGGCCCGGGGGCCGTTCAGCATTTTCTCGGATTGTTTTGCGGCGATGGGGGCGGCGGCACTCTACCGGGTCACCGGCGAGGAAAAATACCGGGTCGAGGCGGAATCCGCCATGGCCAGTTACATCCGCCGCATTCCGAATCCCAAAGGGCGTTACGAAAAGTGCCTGCCCGGCAAAGAACAGTACCTGTCGCACGGTTCCTACATGATCCTGGCCAATCTCGGTTGTGTGATGGCGGAGTGCCTCGGCACGGATCAGTACGAAGCGGACTGCCGCAACGCCATCGACACGGTGATGAACCGTTTTTATCACCCGGAATTGAAAGTCATCATGGAAAATGTCCGGCCGGACGGTACCTTTGATCTGGAAAGTTGCGAAGGCCGCTTTGTCAATCCCGGTCACGGTCTGGAATCCATGTGGTTCATGATGCGGTATGCCGAAGCGCACAACGATCAGGAATTGATCCGCCGTGCCGCCGGTTATGTGGAAGACCTGTTCCGGTTCGGCTGGGACAAAGAATACGGCGGGATATAATTTTTCTTGTTTGCTATCGGCATGCCGCACCTGTATTTGCTGTGGGATATTAAACTCTGGTGGCCCCACAACGAAGCGACCGTGGCGTCACTTTATGCCTACCGGACCACCGGCGAAGAAAAATTCCTGCGGATGTTCGAGCAGATCGACGAGTACGCATTTTCGCATTTCCCGGACCCGGTCCACGGGGAATGGTACGCGTATCTGAACCGCCGCGGCGAGCCGACACATCTGCTCAAGGGCGGCAAATGGAAGACCTTTTTCCATGTGCCGCGGGCCCTGTTGATCTCGATCCAGCAAATGCGTCTGCTGGCAGAGGCGGAAGCGCGCTGACGGGCGGCTTGGCCGGTAAAACAGAAGGGGTGATGCGCCGCATCACTCCTTGTTTTTTGTCCGGTTCGGGACCAGTTTGACCACCAGCGGGCGATGATCGGAGGCCGCGGGTTCGTCAACGACCTGATAGGAAACGGCGCGGAACGCATCTTTGGGATAACAGGCAATGTAGTCGATGCGGCGGTCGGGTTTCCGGGCGGGGAATGTGAAGGTGTCATCCCCGAAGATCTGCCATTCCTGCCGGAGCAGGGAAATGGTCTTTGAATCGGGGAGCGCGTTCAAATCGCCGGTGAGGATGGCGGGGCAGTAATTTTTGCTGCGGACGGTATCGAGGATCAGTTTGAGTTGTTCCCGGCGGCCGGCATCCCGTCGGCGGGCACTCAAATGGGTGTTGACGAAATAGAAATGACCGCCGCCGGGCAGCGATACTCTGGCAATGATCGCCGTCCGCGGTTCGTGGCCGTCGGGGATCGGCAGGGTCAGGGTTTCGACCACCTGATACGGCATCCGGCTGAGCATGGCGATGCCATAGGTGAATTCTTTGAGTTGAAGCGTGGCGGCGAAAGCCGGGGCCATGCCGGTACCGCGGGCGCATAGATCGAGCGGGGCTTCGGCGTCACCGGCATTCCGGCGGACTTCCTGCAGGCCGCAGATATCGCTGTTGAGGGCGTTGACGGCGGCGGTGGTGCGGGCGATGTCCCGGGAATCATCCATGCCTTTGAATGACCGGATATTGTAACTGGCAACGGTGAAAGACGGGTCATCGTTCCCGTGGCAGGGAATGGCGATCATCATGGCCGCGCAGGCCGCGAATGTCAGCATCATACAGGGTTCCAACATGGCGAATTTCCTTTCAGTGATTACCGGAGCCTGACATTTCCGTAAATGAATGGGAAGAATATAACCGGGATTTCCGTTTTTTACAACCGGCGGCGTGATTTTTTCTGACCGTTGTATTGCACTTGCCGGATCCGGGGCCTATATTACCTCCGGTGAAGGATTTTGCTGATAATGAAATGGTTCAACACATACCGGGCACCGGGGGAATGTTTCATCCGGCTGGAACCGCAGGGGTCGGCGGCGGACAAAACCGTGCTGCTGATCCACGGCTGGGGTGTCAGGGCATCATCCATGCGGGCGTTGGGGGAAGCTCTGACGGGGTGCGGCTGTACGGTTTACAACTACGATTATCCGACCTCCCGGCGGCACATTGCGGAACATGCGGCGGTGTTTCTGAAACGATACCGGGCTCTTGCCGGGAACGGTTGGCCAGATGGCGTTTATTTTGTCACGCACAGCATGGGCGGTCTGGTACTGCGGGCGGCGATGGCGGCGATGACGGAAAAGGAATGCCGCCAGATCCGCAGTATCGTTATGCTGGGGCCGCCGAACCGCGGTTCGGTGCTGGCGTATCCCGGCAAATTGCGCTGGGTGCGCAGTATCAACCGGTCGCTGGGCGATATGACGCCGGGGCGCGGGTCGTGGCTTGATACGATCCCGCGGCCGCCGGTACTGCCGCCGATCGACATCGTGGCGGGCCGTTTTGATGAAAAAGTGGCTCTGCGGAACACGCTTCTGCCCGATGACATGCCATGCCGCCGGGTGATCGTTTCCTGCACCCATCCGGGCTTGCGGCAGCCCCGGCATGTCCTGCCGTCGATCCTGCGCTTCTGGTCATCCCGCGGTAGAAATGAACATTTTGAAATGCCGGGCGGGCGAGAAAACGCTTCCTGGCAAAACGATACATCGCACAGGTGATACCAAAAAACTTGGCAGAGATTGATTCAAATTTTTTTCAAAAGTTCATTGAGTTGCTGTTGTTTTGGTGTACAATAACGGCGAATGATTATAGAATAGCGGGGTTATACCTTTAAGATATGGCCATGAAAAATAGAAAATCAAATGATCGCGGGCATGTCTGTATAATTTTGTGCAAGCAAGCAAGCAAGC
>JAFQLP010000128.1 GCA_017414565.1 Lentisphaeria bacterium
ACACGGGTGTAGGTGTCATCGGGCGCAATGCCGCGTTTTTCGGTACCGGGCAGATGTTGTTTGTAAAAATCACCGGCCGCATTGCCGTCGGCATCAAAGAGCCGGGTGGTATTGCGGAATACGCCGGGGGCCGTTTCCAGCAGGCCGCTCAAGGCAACGATGGCATGACAGCGGCGGGCCGCATGGCGGGCGGCTGTCAGCAGCGGTTCCGCGTGGGCCCGGGCAAATGCCATGGCTTCACCGGGCGGAAACGAGGCCGGGGCATTGGAGTATTCCGGGGTCAGGATCAGATCGCAGGATTCATCGCAGGATTCCAATTCGTCGATCAGAAACCGGACCGATCGTTCCGCCAGATGCCAGTTGTGGGCATAGGGGATTTGGATGGCACAGATTTTCATGGTAGATTTTTCCTGTTGGGTAACGGTAACACCGGATTGCCGGAAATATTGGTTCCGCTGTAATCTAATTCTCCTCCGTTAAAAGTCAAATCACCACCCGTCCGGCCGGTGATATTTGACAAAAAACAGAAATGCGGATATGTTACACCGCAGACAACAGAATCGCAAAGCGGGGTGTGATATGGAATGGACGGCGGAAATGAGTATGAACATGGTATTCATGGCCCGTTTGGGCATTGCCGGTGTGCTGGGCGCGGTGATCGGTATGGAACGGGAATACCGGGCCAAAGAAGCCGGGGTCAGGACCCATTTTCTGGTAGCGGTCGGCAGTTGCCTGATGATGATCGTGTCGCAATGGGGATTCCATGACATGTGGAGCATGGATACCAGCGGCGTGGATGTCCGGTTTGATGTCAGCCGGGTGGCCGCCCAGATCGTCAGCGGGATCGGTTTTATCGGGGCCGGTACCATTATGATGCACAAACGCGCCGTGCACGGTTTGACCACCGCTGCCGGCATGTGGGCCGTGACCGGGGTCGGCATGGCCATCGGCGGCGGATTGTACACGCTGGGGATCTTTGCCACGGTATTTGCGCTGATCGCACTGGAATTGTTGCGGGTCCTGCGGCGCAACATTCATCCGCGGATCTGCAATTTCGTTTTCACGATCCGTGACCGGAGCGGATTGAGCCGTGTGGTCCAGGGGCTGAATGCCATGAATCTGTGCATTTTAAGTTATGCCGCAGAGCGTACGGACACCGGGCGCGGCGAATATACCCGCGTGGAGGTGTGCATCCGGGAACCGCTGTCGGACGGCAAGACCAAACTGCTGGAATTTCTGCAGCAGTTCCCCGATATCGAAATCGAACGGATCGAATAGCCGTCAGCGGTTCAGCAGGATCGCCAGCAGCGATGCCGCCAGCATGGCATACCACACCGGCGTGCGTTTTTCCCGGAAAACAAAGGTGGAAAACAAGGCCGCCGTCAGAATGGACACGGAGCAGTTGAGCGCAAAGACCAGCGTTGCCGGTTGCGAAACCAGAGAAACGATCAGCAGATACTGCATGATGCTGCAGCCGGAAAAAGCCGAACCGCAGATCCAGAAATCCCGGTTGAATGTCCATTTGCGGGTCAGGGTCAATTCGATCGCCGAAAGAACGCACATGGCCATATACACAAAGAACATGATGATGTTCTGCTGTTGCTGGAGTTCTTCGCCGGTGCTGTATTTGAGGCCGATGCTGAGCAGGCTGATCGAAATGAAAATCGTGATGAGATAAAAAACATACACCAGTTTGCTGCGCCAGCCCATGGTCCGTTTGGGACCGTTATTTTCGCCCAGCGAAGCAAAAAAGATGGCGGCAAAGGTGGCCAGCAGCGAAAAATACTGACATTTGGTGGGCAGTTCCTTCATAAACAGCGCGGCAAAGATGATGACCGGGACAAATTCGCCCAGACAGAGGACACACCACGCCGGGGAAAGCGGTCCCAGATCCAACGCCCGTTTGAAAAGCCGGACCGGGATGTACTGGGTCGCCCCGCCGATCAGACCGATGGCGACCGCCTGCCAGTGGAGCTGCTGCCATTCACTGCTGCCCAGAATGCCGAATCCGAGCATCCCGGCGATCCCCAACAGCACCATGGCATGGGACGGAAGCAGATTTTTGGGCTGCATCCAGCGCAGGATCACGCCGGTTGCCGCCGAGAAAATACCGATAAGAATGACCTGAAGATAAACGATCGCCATAAAAACACCTGTAACGGGTTGAAAATGATTGATATTCTTCATACTATACCATGCGAACGGATTTTTGCGAATGAAAAACGGCAGAATCCGCCGGAGACGGCCGCGGCGGTTGA
>JAFQLP010000129.1 GCA_017414565.1 Lentisphaeria bacterium
ATTGCTTGCCAAAGGGCGTGGCAGCGGTAAAAATCCGGGAGAATTCCGTCACAGCCAGAACTGGATAGGGGGAACCCGTCCGGGGAATGCGTTTTTTGTGCCTCCACCGCCGGAAGAAGCGGCGAGATGCATGGGCGAACTGGAAAAGTTTCTGCACGATGAAAACACTCCGCTTCTCATAAAGGCAGCATTGAGTCACGTTCAGTTTGAAACGATACATCCGTTCCTTGACGGCAACGGCAGAGTCGGGCGTTTGTTGATTACTCTGCTGTTGTGCAACGGCGGTATGCTGAAACAGCCGTTATTGTACTTGAGTTACTACTTCAAGAGTCACCGTCAATACTACTACGACTTGCTGAATGGCATCCGTGAAAACGGAGACTGGGAACGTTGGCTGGACTTCTTTTGGGATGCAGTCATTGAAACGGCGAAAGAAAGTAACGAAATCATTTTGAATCTGCACAATCAAATCGAAAGTGACAGAGCAAAAATTGCCACACTTGGCAGAGCGGCGACATCAGCCTTGGCTGTGCATCAGGCAATGCTCCGTCACCCGATAGCTGATATTGTCAAACTGAAAGAGTTGACAGGCTTGACCAATGCTACCATCGGCAAGATGCTGAACTATTTACTGGAGTTCAACATCATCGAAGAAACAACCGGTAACAAACGCAATCGGCTGTATTGTTATGGCCTTTATTTACAACACTTACAGTAATAATGACAAGCTTCAGCGTAAAAGACCTACCGGCGGTGCCGGTAGGTTGCCGAATAACTTTAGTTTCAAGCGAACGGAACGCCATGCGCATCTGCTTTTACGGTACAAACTTCAACAAGTGACCACAGTGTGGCAATTGGTGCCGTAATGAGCAGGCATGTCAAAATAATTTTGGCGATCCCGCGGCCGGTATGACCTGAATAAAAGTTGTGGATCCCAAAATAGCCGAGGAAAAATCCGTACAGAATGTACACGACCCGCTCTTTCTGCCCTTTATTTGACACAAATGCGTTTGCGGTGTCATTGGGGCAGCCGCATTTGGGGCAGGCGGCGGCGCGGCGGGAGTATTGATTGCCGCAATCCGTGCAAAACTGCAAGTTGTTTGTCGGGATCGATCCGTTTTGTTCCATGATCTCTTTCTCCTGTTGTAAAGTTGGGGTTGGATAGGATAATATGTCATAAGTTTTTTTTTTGCAAGCAGTTGTGATGTTTTTTTGTGCCGGTTCCGTGGAAATCCGGAAATCTGCTTTGCGGCCGGGAGGGGGGGCGGCCGCATTTTCCGTCCCGCCGGGATTTTGAAAATGGCCCGTTTGTATGGGGCGCGGGGGGAGCGTGTTATTGGCGGCTTGATTTTTCTTTTGTCAATGGCATATTATTCTGAATGAAAGGGGATCATGGCGATGGGGGAAGATAAATGGCGCGCATGGGCCATTGCCGCTGCCGCCGGTGCGGGCATTGAGGTTGAGGGAGCGCATGGAACGGCTTGATTCTATCATACAAAAAATACGCCCGACCTATCCGCGACCGTCAACATGCAACGATCCGGGCGGCGATTTTCCGGCCGAAGAACTGGCGGGGCTGCTCCGCAAACCGGACTGTGATTTGACGGAAACGGATCTGGTGTGCCTTTTTCAGGGGGGATTACCGGCCGGGGAATATCACGAAGTCATGTATTTTCTGCCGGTTGCCCTGAAGCATATCGCGGAAAGCCGGGAAAGCGATACCGCCGATCATCTGCTGCGGTGGATGGCGCATAACCGGGAATCCCTGCTGGCCGATGGCTATTATGATGATTTGCTGGATTTTTTTGAAAAGCTCTTTGCTGAACTGACCTCCGGTTGCATTTTGCAGGGTGATTATGTGAAAAACAGTTCGCTCGGCGATGCGCTGGTCGGGGTTTTGAACGAAGAATATGACGGCATGGGCGACCGGCTGATGGAAAAATATCTCGGCAGAGTCGAAACCCGGCCGCAGGCGGGGTGGCTGCTTTGTCTGCTGGCAGATCATTATGCCGGGCTCCACCGGAAATCCGCCTGGCTGGCTTCGGTTGCCCGGAATCATGAGTTGCGGCAGAAAATGTATGATGTCATTGCGGCGGAAGCCGTTGAAGATGAAGATTCATTGCTCTTCTGGAGCAATCAACTGGATCGTTGCGGGATCTGCTGAACACAGAAGGAGAAGAGGAAATGTGGCAAAAAATGTTTGGCCGGTCAGCACGGCCGGTCGAGCCGGATGCGGCCGGGGAGCAGAAAGCGGAACCCCCTGTCACGACGCCCGTCGTATCCGCATGGCGCATTGTTTTCACGATTTTGGTGTCATTGTTTTTTCTGTTTTTGTGGATCGTGATCTGGTTTTTCGGGATGGGGGTCATTATTTTCCGGGGGGTGCAGGCCGGGCCGCTGATCTTGTGCTGGACTGTGATGATGCTATCGCTGGCCCTCTGGTGGCAGTGTTTTTTGGAAGGCTGGCGGCCGCGCTGGCGCAAATGGGTCGGGCTGACATGGCTGGCGGCCTTGGCGGGCGTGATCGCGATACCCACCTGGCGCTGGTACACCGTGGAGCGTTTCAAACAACTGCAGGACCGCATTGCCTGGCATGATTACGATCCGTGGCGGAAATTTACAAAAGTCGTTGTTGTGGAATCTGATCCGGCATTCCGGATCGCCCGGGATCTGCCGAGGATCGATGGGGCATACGCGCTGTATCCGGTCTATTCCGGCGTGGTGCGCGCCCTTTATGAACGCCGGCAGTTTGAGGCAAAGCGGCCGTGGGAATATTTGCAGACCAATGGGTCCGATGTCACATTCAAAAGACTGCTGGATCAGGAGGTCGATCTGATTTTCAGTGGGCCGCCATCCCGGCAGCAGGTTGCCGATGCCCAAGCGCGGGGCATGACCTATGAGATCACGCCGTTTGCCAAAGAAGCGTTTGTCTTTTTTGTCAACCGCAGCAATCCGGTGGAAAATCTGACCCGGGATCAGATCCGCGGTATTTATGCCGGTAAAATTTCCGATTGGTCGCAGATCGATCCGGCGTACCGCGGCCGGATCAGGCCGTTCCAGCGCAATCAGGGCAGCGGCAGTCAGACGATGCTGGAAAAAATCATGGGCGATACCCCCATTATGCCGCCTTTGCGGGAGGACCGGCGCGGCGGCATGGGCGGGATCATCAATGATGTTGCCGGATACCGCAATTATCAGGAGGCGATCGGTTTCACCTTCCGCTTTTTTTCGACCGAAATGTTCCGCAACGGCGATATCAAACTGCTTTCGATCGACGGGATCGCGCCTACTGTGGAAAATATCCGCAACGGTACCTATCCGTTTATCGCGGACTGCTGTATCATTACGGTAAAAGAGCGCAGTGAAAATGTCCGCCGGATCGTGGATTTCATGTTTTCGCCTGCCGGTCGGGATCTGGTGGAAAAAACCGGCTATGTGCCGGTTGACCGCCAATAGATCCCGCTATTCGGAATGCCGCAAAAAAAAAGAACCGCTGCCGGCAGCAGCGGTTCTCCGTATCCCGATGGGATGATGCGCTTCAGACGATGGCGATCAGTTCGACATCGAAGATCAGGGCCGCATCCGGGGGGATCGCCTGACCGGCCCCGCGGGAGCCGTAACCCAGTTTGGCGGGGATGAAGAGACGGTATTTGCTGCCCACGCTCATCAACTGGACACCCTCGGTCCAGCCGGGAATGACCTGTGACAGCATGAATTCGATCGGTTCGCCGCGCTGGATGGAACTGTCAAACACCGTTCCGTCCAGCAGACTGCCCTGATAATGGACCCGGACTTTGCTGGTGGCGGAGGGTTTGGCCCCCGTTCCTTCGGTGATGACTTTGTACTGAAGACCGCTGGCGGTGACTTTCACCCCTTCGGCTTTGGCGTTTTCCGCCATGAATTCGGCTTCGGCTTTGCGGTTGGCGGCACGGACGGCCTCCATTTCTTTTTCTCCGGCGGCCTGGAACATCTGCTGCAGCTGCTGCATGGCACTCTGGTATTCGGTCGGGTCCAGTTTGCTGCTTCCTGCGAGGTAATCGGCCATCCCGGCGGCCACCATTTTGCCATCCAGTTTGACCGGCATCTGGCTGATGTATTCGCCCATATTCACGCCCATGGCATAGGCGTATTTTTCCATATCGCTGTTGAATTGACTCATCGTTTTCCCTTTCTGTTGATGAATGTTGCCGGGTATAATATAGAGCCGTATCCGGTATTGTCAACGGCCGGTGGTCGGCCGGGCGTCGGGAAATGTGCCGTGGAATGGCAGGTAAATGTATGTTCGACGGCGTGACCGTTTGTAAAAACGGCAGAATGCAGTATGTTCTGTGCCGTTGAATGTATAACAATCCGCGGGAGGGATGATAATAAAAATGATGAAAAACGGTGACTCAAAGGTTGATCCGGCGGCGGCCCTGCCTGCCTTTTTTGCGGTGGTATATGGGCTTTTGCTGTTGACCAATCTGCTTTTTCTGGCGGGTGTCCGGGAGTGGACACTGCCGGTGCTTCTGGTGACGGTACCGGCGGTGATCGTATATCCGTTTTTCGAGATCCTGCCTGCCGCGCTCCTGACCGGATTGACGGCGGCTCTGACCGGCGGACGGCGCGGCGGACGGCTGTTGACGGGGCTGGTGGCGTTTCTGACGGTTTTTCCCATGGCCCTTTTTCTGCTGATAGATGCCGGACTGTACGCCCGTTATCATTACCATGTGAACATGCACGTGTGGAATATTTTTACCACGCCGGGCGGTTTCGAGGGAATGGGGCTGCGGACCGGCGATCTGGTGCTGTTTATCGGCGGGAGCATGGCGGTGGGGCTGTTTTACGCGGCCCTGACGGCATGTTTCCTGCGGTTCAAACGGCTTTCTCTGCCGGGGGTGTGGGGCGGCCGCCCGCTCCGGTTCCGGGTGTGGGGCAAATACCTCGCCTGTGTGGCCGGATTTGCGATCGTTTTTCTGATCGGCATCATGAGTTATGCGTATTGTCATTTCAAAATGATCCCGGCCCCGCTGTTGGCCGCGGAACGGATCCCGTTTTATATCCGGGTGACGGCGGGATCGTTTTTTCAATCGTTGGGCATGAAGAAACCGGCAAAAGAGACGGTCCAGCTGCGGTTGCATCAGCAGTCTTTGTTGAAGGCCTATCCGCAGCAGGCGATCCGGCGGACGGCGCGCCCCGGCTACAACATTGTGTGGCTTGCCTGTGAATCGTGGGGGGCCAAACTTTTCACGCCTGCGATCATGCCGGAAACGGCGGCATTTGCCCGGAAAGGGCAGTATTTCCGTTACCACTTCAGCGGTGGCAATGTGACACGGCAGGGCGTTTTCTCCATGTTCTACGGATTGCCGGGCAGTTATTGGCACACCTTTCTGACGGCCGGCCGCGGACCGCTTCTGTTTGACTGGCTCAAAGAAGACGGCTATGTTTTCGATTGTCTGACCTCGTCCAAATTTTCTTATCCGGAATTTGACCGCACCGTTTTTGCCGCCCTGCCGCCGGAGAATCTGCACGAAGATTTCACCGGCCGGACATGGGAACGCGATCAGCGCAATGTGGAACGGCTGGTCAACCGGATCGCTGCCCACGCGGATGCCGGTGAAAGATTTTTTGCCTTCATGTTTTTTGAATCGCCCCATCATCCCTATGAATTTCCGCCGGAAGCGCGGCTCTTTGACGATTGCATGGACCCGTTCAACGCGTTGCAGGCCAAGCCGTCGGATGGTCCGGCGATTTTCCGGCGCGCCGCCAATACCGCCCGGCATCTGGACCAGTGTCTGGCCCGGGTTTACCGGGTGCTTGAAGCGAAGGACCTGCTGAAAAACACCATTGTTGTGCTGGCCGGGGATCACGGCGAGGAATATTTTGAAAAAGGTTATCTCGGCCACAGTTCGGCATTCAACAACGAGCAGACCCGGACCACGCTGATCCTCTATTATCCGGGGATCAAGCCGGGGGTTTACGATGGCATGAGCAGTCATCTGGATATCGTGCCGATGATCGCCGGACTGCTCGGCGTGCAGAACGACCCGGAGGATTATTCGTGCGGCATGGATCTGCTGGCTCCCGATGCGCCGCGCCGCCGTTATTGCATTATTGCCAACTGGGATGATGTCTTTTTTGCCGGGGAGAAATACAAGACACTGCTGCCGCTTTCCGCGGTTGATTACGCCAAACAGGTCATTACGGATGCCGAAGACAAGCCGCTTGAGGATACCGGGCTTTTTTATCAGGAATACGGCAAAGATTTGATCCGGGTGCAGCAGGACCTCAACCGTTTTGCCTCCGGTAGATAGGGCGCGGCAGATAACGTTCCGGAGGGGGCGTCGGCCGGGCGGGGGATGCTTGCTTTTTGGGGCGTTCGGTGTATATTAATACCGGTGTTTTCCACCCCCGTCCGCAAGGTGTGCCGTACGGGAATCAGGCAGGACACATATTGAAACATACGCCATCAGTACGAAACAGCAGGATATGCCGGTTTTTGCTTAAAATCGGGAGTATCGCTTTTTTGCTTTTCTTTGCTCTGATCTCCCCTGCCGCACCGGCGGTGGTGCAGTTGGGCAGTGCTTTTTACCTGATTTGGGTCCTGGTTTTCTCTTTTTCATCTTCCGACCATGTGGCGGACCGGTGTCCGGCTCCGCCCGATACGGTTTTGTGCCGGTCTGCCGCCGGGGATTTTGAGGCGCGGACAACGGCGGTGGCTGCGTTTGCGGCGGACAAATGCCCGGTTGCGCCGGATCGGGCGATGCCGGAAGATCCGCCGATAGCCGGTGTTATACTGCCGGTGGCCGGTGTGCCGCCACCCGATACGGGGCGATGGCGGCTCTGCCGGACGATCAGCCGGTGCTGTCCGGTACGGGCCGGGCCGGTCGCCTGTGGATGAATGGTTGAAGGTTATCGCGAACAATTGAATTCAAACACAGGGATGATATTTTTTATATGACTATGACAATGTTGCAGGTTCTGGGCGGACTTGCTATCTTTATTTTCGGAATGAGTCTGATGAGCAGCGGGCTGCAACGGGTGGCCGGCGAAAAAATGCGGATCATTCTGCGGATGTTTTCGGCCAACCGGCTGGTGGCGGTGGCATCGGGTGCTGCCGTTACCTGCGTGATACAATCCTCCAGTGCCAGTACGGTAATGGTGATCGGTTTCGTCAACGCCGGTCTGCTGACACTGGTACAGGCAATGGGGTTGCTGTTCGGGGCCAATATCGGTACGACCATTACGGCACAACTGGTGGCATTCGATATTTCCTGGATCATCATGCCGGCGATCATCAGCGGTCTGCTGATGGGGTTTGCCAAACAGGTCAAAGTGGCCAATTGGGGCAGCACGATCATCGGTCTCGGCTTCCTCTTTCTGGGGATGGGGATCATGTCGGATGAACTGAAATTCCTCGCTGAACACCCGGCTTTTATGAAGGCGTTTCAGACCTTTCAGTGTACGCCGGTGAACGGCTGCATTCCCCTGCTGCCGCTTCTGGGGGCCATTCTGGTCGGCATGGTCGCTACGGTCATCATCCAGAGCAGTTCGGCCTGTTCCGGTATCATCATTGCCTTGAGTGCCAGCGGGTTGCTGGATGTCTATACGGCGGTGCCCCTGGTGATGGGTTCCAATATCGGTACGACCATTA
>JAFQLP010000130.1 GCA_017414565.1 Lentisphaeria bacterium
ATCTCCCCGGTCGCCTGATGGGAAAATGTCCCCATCGGTCCCAGAAAAGCCACTTTGACCGGTTCTTCCAGTTTCTGGACACCGGAAAGGATCTCCCGGTAAATGGCACCGAGGATCTCCGGTGTCATCGGACCGCGGTTTGCTTTGGTCAGGCGTTCCAGCAGTTTCAACTGCGCGGCGGGATCATACACCGGCAGATTCTGTTCCCGCAAATACGCTGCCGCCTGGGCGGTCGCCAGATAACGCTGGTTGAGCAATGCGATGATCTGTTCGTCGATTTTTTCGATTCCGGCACATGCCGTTTGCCATCTCTCCATGGGAAAAAACTCCTCTTGTTACAGCCATTTGTCTTTGAAAAGAGACAGGATGTGCAATGCGGTGTAATGCGGCGTTGCCGCCGGTTTGCACCGGACTTCACACTGTGCCGCATCCACCGTTTTCCAGGCGTCGATCCGCTCCCGGCAGGCCTGTTCCGATCGACCGGCATCGGAGGACGCTCCTGCCATCATGGCATTCAGGGCGGCGGCTTCATCGGTCTCCAGCCACACCTTGAACCCCAATTTTTCTTTGACCGGCGGGCTGACCATCGGATTGCCCAACGCCCCTCCCCCCAACGCAATGACCAGCCGCTGACCGGACCCGGCCAGATCGCTCAAAACCCCGGCTTCGCGTTGGCGGAATGCCGCTTCGCCGACGGACTTTTCCCCGGCCATCTCATCGCTGTCAACAAAGGGGATATCCAGCACCGCGGCGATCTCTCTGCCGACCGCCACGGTTTCCGCATGGCCGATCCCGCAAATAACGATGTTCTGCGGCAGATTGAGGCTCTTTTTGTAACAGAGCCAGGAATCACGCAAATCCCGCCCCAGCGCAAAAAGTTCGGCAAAGTGTTCGCCATCGCCCTGCAGCAGCGTCCGTCTTATTTCGGCCAGGCGGTATTGGAATTCATCCAAAGCAGGCAGGATCGCACCGGTATTGGCCAGACAGATCTCCCTCCACATGGCAGGCGAACTCGAAGCAATCCGGCTGGTGTCCCGGAAACCGGTGGCACATCCGGAATAATACCGCCGCTGTTCGGCGGCATCGCTGCGGTCAAGGATGCTGCGGGTCAAGGCCGAGGCAATGATATGCAGCATGTGACTGGAATTGGCCACCAGCGCATCATGGGCTCCGCTGTCGATTTCCCGGATATGGGCATTGAGTGACTTCCAGAGAGTCTTTACCGTTTCGATGCCATCAGGCGTTGCCTGTTTCCCCGGCACGATCAGAATATCCGCATTGTCAAAAAGCCCTTTGACGGCGGAACGCCAGGAACTCTTTTCGGTGCCCGCCATCGGATGACTGCCAACAAAATTCAACGCCGGGAATTCGGCGGCACACGCCATGATACAGCCTTTGACACTGGAAATATCGGTCATCACAGCACCGGGTTTCTGGTATTTGTGATAACGGCGGATAAAATCCATCGTCACCGGGATCGGCAGACAGAGGATCACGATATCCCCGGAGGCAACGGCTTCTTCGGCCGAAGCACAGATCTTTTCGGCGGCAAGGCGGGATGCCATGGCCTGACACGCCTCCGGATTCCGGTTCCACACCGAAACCCGGTATTTGCTGTGGTCGATGCTCAAAGCGAGCGATGCCCCCAGCAGCCCCAGCCCGACGATGGCCAGTTCCGGCCGTTTATCGGCCACCACGGCCGCACGGTCAAAGCGGAACCTGAAATATTTTTCCAACAGCCCGGCGGTCTTCTCCGGATCAAGGTCAACGGTTTGCACCCGGCCGGTCTCCAGCGGCAGGACCGCCCGGAATTTGCCGTCGCCATTTTTCTTGTCGCCCTTCATCA
>JAFQLP010000010.1 GCA_017414565.1 Lentisphaeria bacterium
CCGGCTCCAGCCCCAGCTGCAACGCTTCGGGGCGTTCACAGGTGGTGGTCATATCGATCCGGCGGCCTTCTTTGCTCGATTTGTCAAATGCCAGCATGATCTCCAGCACATGATTGGCCAAATCGCCGCTGCAACGGTGTTTGCGCCCGGTCTGGAGGGCGATCGCCATGTCGGCCGCCCCGATGGAACGGCTGTTTTCCGTGTAGATGTGCGAAAGCGGGGCATCGACCCATTCGGACTGCCCGGCACGCCAGATCTTCACCGGGCCGCCAAAGGTATTGGGGTCCGGACAGACCATGGTCCCCTGATCGCCGTAAACTTCGATCCGCGGATGCGTGTCTTTGTACGCCTCAAAACTGGCGACAACCGTTGCCAGCACACCATTCTGAAACTCGATCACACCCGTCAGATGCGTGGTCACAAGCACCGGGTAACGGTCGTAGGGCTTGTAGATGTCTTTGTAGGTTTCGCCGACTTCCGCCCCGTAGGTGCGGTATTCCGAGCCCTTTTTGGTCATGGCGGTCACACTTTTGGCAGGTCCGAAAAGATTGACCAGTGCCGTCACATAATAGGGCCCCAGGTCAAGCATCGGACCGGCTCCGTAGTCATAGAAGAACGGTGCCTGCCCCCATTTTTCGGGACCGCGCCCGTAAACCATGGCGGTAGCCGAAATGGGTTTCCCGATCCAGCCGTCATCCAGCAGTTTACGGCAGGTCTGGAGACCGCCGCCCAAAAATGTATCCGGCGCACAACCGACCCGCAAACCTTTTTCTTTGGCCAACGCCATCACTTTGGCGGCATCCGCGGCATCGACCCCGAATGGCTTTTCGCTGTAGGCATGTTTCCCCGCATTGAGCGTGGCGATCGCAATTTCCGAGTGGACCTGCGGCGGCGTCAAATTGAGCACGATCTCAATTTCAGGATGCGCCAGCAATTCCTCGTTGGTCATGGCTTTGCAGCCGTATTCCGCTTCTTTGGCCTGCGCCCGCTCCGGAATGATATCCGAACAGGCGATGACTTCGATCACATTGAATTTTTTGGCAGCGGCAAAATAGGTGTCGGAAATCATACCGCACCCGATGATGCCCATTTTTACCCGGCGGAAATTTTTGGCCGGCGGGATCGCTGCCCGGGCGGCTTCGTAACTGTCGTTGGACATGGCAAATCTCTCCTGTTATTTGTTGCCGGCAGCCAGCCCGTTGCCGACCATGTATTGGTAACTCTGTTCGATCGCCTGCCACATGTCGATCACGCAATAGTCGAGTTCGACGATGATCGCCGGGACCTGTTCCGGCACGGCTTTGACAAGATCCGGGATCGGCAGCGTGCCGGTGCCCAGCGGCATCAGGTCGATCTTCATATCCAGCAGACCGTTCTTCATGCCGTCATTGGCGGCTTCCTGTTTGCAGACGCCATCCTTCATGTGGATCATAACGGTGTCGGCGGCGTAATTTTTGAGGATCGCGACCGGATCTTCGGCACCTTTGTTGGTACTCCAGAAGCAGTCGAGTTCGTACTTGACTTTCGGGCAGAGTTCCCGGTAGATGTCGTATTTGTAACGGCCGTCGATCTTTTCAAATTCCCAATAGTGATTGTGCTGAAACAGCATGATCCCCTGCGCTTCAAACGCCGCCTGAAGCTGATTGGTCTTTTCCGCCGTGGCCTTGATCGCATCCAGATCTTTGAAATCATCCGGACCGTAGCCGCAGACACAGTTGCGGAGCCCCAGCGTACCCATGGTTTCCACGATCGGATTCACATCATCGAGCGACCGCGCCCACGGCGAATGGGACGACAGGATCTTCAGACCGAGATCGTCGATGATCTTCTTGAACTCCGCCGGACTGAGATTCCAGAAACCGGCCGGTTCAACCACCTGGTATCCAATGTCAGCGACCTTTTTCAGGACTTCCACAAAATCCTTTTCCGCGTAACTTCTCAAGGAATACAACTGGACACCCAATGCTTTCAACATTTTCTCTTCTTCTCCTGTTTGCTTTTTACCGCCGCATCCACGGCATCAACCCTGCCTAAAATATAACCTGCCATCAAGCAAATACAAGCGGTTCCAATCGGCAAAAAAGCATCTTTTCCCCGCATCATAACGCCGCCGCTGATTTTACAAAATCACAGAACACGGCTATATTATCCGGACAACAGAAAAAAACGATGAACAGGAAAGGCCCCTCCCATGATACCAGTTGCCACCATTGCTCAACAGGCCAGAAATGCCGCCCGGATCCTGGCCGCCACCTCCGGCGCCATGCGCGGCGATGCCCTGAACCGGATGGCCGCCAAACTCGCCGGGTGCCGGGATGAACTCATGGCCGCCAATGCCGCCGATCTGGCCGCCGTGCCGGATCTGTCAGAGGCTTTTCAGAAAAGACTCCGGATCACCGGTAAAGTCTTTGATTACATGCAGAACCGTTTGCGCGAAGCCGCCGCATTACCGGATCCGGTCGGGCGCGTGCTGGAGGGCCGCACCATGCCGTCGGGCCTGCAGGTCCGCCGCATTGCCATTCCCATCGGCGTGATCGCCATGATCTACGAAGCCCGCCCCAATGTCACCACCGATGCCGCCGCCGTGGCCATCAAAAGCGGCAATGCCGTGATCCTGAAAGGCGGCTCCGAATCACTGCGTACCAACCGGGTCCTGGCCCGCGCCATGCGCGAAGCCGCCTGCGAAGCCGGTCTGCCGGCGGATACGGTACAGTTGATCGACAGCACCGACCGTTCCGCCGTAACAGAGTTGCTGCAGCAGGATTCCTGCATCGACCTGATCATTCCGCGCGGCGGCAAAAGCCTGATCCGCGCCATCGCCGAAGGGACCCGTATCCCCGTTCTGAAACATTACGACGGCATCTGTCACCAGTACATTGCCGCCGATGCCGATACCGCCATGGCGATCGATCTGACGGTCAATTCCAAATGTCAGCGGGTGGAGGTCTGCAACGCCCTTGAAACCCTGCTGATCGATCAGGCATCCGCCCACCGGATCCTGCCGCCGCTCGCCGCCGCCCTCCGCGATCACGGCGTGGAACTCCGCGGCTGTGAAGAATGCCGGGCCATCATCCCCGATATGCTCCCGGCAACCGATGACGATTGGGATGCCGAATATCTGGCTCCCATCCTCGCCATCCGGATCGTTCAAGACATCGACGAAGCCATGGACCATATTGCCCGGCACGGCTCCGGTCACACCGATGGAATCATCACCGCATCACTGCCGCTGGCCGAACGGTTCATCGCCGGTGTGGACTCCGCCTCCGTTCTGGTGAATGCCTCCACCCGGTTGTCCGGCGGCGGGGATTACGGCATGGGAGCGGTGGTCGGCATCAGCACCGACCGGCTCCACGCCCGCGGTCCGGTCGGTCCGCAGGAACTCTGCACCAGCAAATGGGTCGCCATCGGCAACGGACAACTCCGGCAGTAAACCGCGTTATTTCCGGCGTTTGTTTTTCGCGTCCCGGATCGCCAGTTCCATAGCCAACTGGGCCTGGCAGCCGTCTTCGACCCCCGCAAAGGTGTGCGGCGTGTCAGGACCGTTGGCCGCCACCTGCGCGAATTCAGTCAGCAGCAGGGAAATATCCGTGGTATGGCACTGCAATGTCATCTTCACGGTTTCGCAAAGCGTCCGGCTGGTCAGTTCGGCTACGATCTCATCGCCGTCAGCACCGCCGCGGACCACCGCCACCCCTTCGGTACCGGCCAGGTAAATGTTGTTCACGATCACCCGCGGCTCAATATGCGCCGTGAATGCCAGCGAAGCGTTGAGGGAAAACATACAGCCGTTGCTCAAGGTGCCGACCACCGAAATGTGGGGCGGCGGATCAAAGGGTTCATCGAACCACGCGCCGACCGCATTCACCGAATCCCAATCCCCGCCCAGCAGATAGCGGGCCTGATCGAGTTTGTGGATGCCGCAATCCAATGCCCCGGACAATGCCAGCAGTCTGGCCCGGCGCGGTGCCATGGCCGAAAAACTCTTGTGGCAGTCCCACATATTGTCAAAATGAATGGCATTGATCTTGCCGAAACGGTTTTCGCTGATCCAACGCTGCAGGACCCGTACCGGATTGCTGTAACGGGTCTCAAAATTCACCGCAAACAGGCAACCGGTCCGTTCCACCTCCCGGGCAATGGCCTGGGCTTCCTCCACACTGGCCGCCATCGGCTTTTCACAGATCACCGCTTTGCCGGCCTTCAACGCCGCCATAACGATATCAAAAGCACAATCACGGCCGACCGCCACATAAACCGCATCCACCGGGGCCCGCTCGATCAATTCGGCTGCCGACAGATATTTTTCCACCGGCCGGTCGATGGCATCAAGATTCTGCTGGCTGACATCGCATACCGCCGTCAATTCCACGCCAACTGTTTCCGGTTGATAAAACGCCGGCAGAACCGCATTTCTGCCATGTTGTCCCAACCCGATCAAACCGAACCGCAACGCCATTTTCCATTCTCCCGTTTTTATCGTTCCGCCCGGATACCACCGATTCCGGTACCCGTTCAGGGATTAATGTACCGCGGCATTCTCAAAATACAAGGGGTGTCAGGCTTGATTTACCGCCGTCCGGCAGTATATTCCGGCAACAGCATTCTGCGACGCCCATATAACAACCAAAGGGGAAATCATGCATCGCCATTCCGGAGATTACACCATTGAATACCGCGACAATATGAAAGGCGGCACCGGCCGGGTCCGTTTTGAACATATCTGGAAAAAAAATTCCAATGATGAAATGAAATCACTCTGCCGTCAGTTTTCCCGCATGACCCTCGAACCGGGCACATCGGTGGGGCTTCACAGCCACAGCGGCGAAGAAGAAATCTATTATATCCTGTCCGGCCGCGGCCGCTCATGGGACAACGGCGAATGGATCGAAGTCGGCCCCGGCGATGCCACCATCTGCCGCGCCGGCGAAGAACACGCCATGGAATGTATCGGCCCCGAACCGCTGGTCTATATCGCCTGCGTGCAGGTTTATCCGTAAATCATTCGCCAGCGACCTGCACCGCCATCAGCCGCCGCCGGTGCCGCATCATGATCAACAGCCCGACCGCCCCGGCCAGCAGCACCATTGCCGCCACGCCGATAAAGGTCCGGCCGGAGGTTTGCGGGGTGGAGATCCAGCCGCCGACCAGCGGCCCGACCGTACCCGAAAGCCCGACCAGCACTTCGTTGATACCCAGACAATTCCGGCTCCGGGTCGGGTGCGCCATGGCGTGAAAAACGAAGATGTAGTAAAAATAGCCGCAGTAGATCCCGAAGGCTGTCGAAGCCGCCACAAATCCCATGGTGGACGACGATACCCCGAACAGGATCAACGAGGCCGCCCCCAACAATGACATACCGGCCAACATCGACCGCCGGTAGGAGCAGCGGGGGAAAAATTGCAGGATCAAAGCCGTGATCCCGATCATGACCGCCCACGCCGCCATCACCAACGCAATCTCCATTTTCGGCAGCGACAGCAATGTCGCCCCGCGGTACGGCACCAGACAACGCACGATCATATTGGCGATCACCCCGGTCAGCCCCACGATCCAGCTGAACCTGATCAAACCGCCATCACCGGTTTCCGGCAAAACCGGTGTCTGTTCCGCGGTTTCCCCGGTTCCGGCCGGCGTCACGCCCCGGCGACTGCGGGCAATGTACCAGATCCCGCCTGCCACCACCAGCGACAGCACGGTATTGATCGAAAATGCCAGCACCGGCGACAGCAGGCCGAACAGAAACGGCCCGACAGCGTAACCGAAACTCCAGGAAGCGGTGTATTTGGCAGAAGCCGTCATGATCCCGGCACTGGAACCGGCCCCGATCGAGCGGATAAACACCTGATACGGCGTACAGAACACGGCATTGGCGACCCCGCTCAAAAAAATCCAGATGAACTGGGCATACAACCCATCGACAACGATAAAGCCGAACGAAGCCGCCGCCATCAGCACCCCGCCGCCGAAGATCAGCCGGGCGGCATTGCCGGGGGTGATAAAACGCATCAGCCCCAGCGAAGACAGCAGATAAACCGCGGACCACATGGCCAGAGAAGCCCCGACCACCCAGCCGGGGGCATCCGCCTCCGAAAAACGGTAGGCTGTAATGAACATCATACCGCCGAGAATGTAATTCACCAATCCCGGGAACGAATACAGAAGCCAAGCCATTTGATCGAACCAATTTCCCTTCTGCTCACACCGGAGCAAACCTGCCATACCGCAAAAATGTTTGAGTGTTTAAAATACACGCGTACACCCGATTTTACAACCCGGTATTCTGTAAAATGCCGCATCTTCGGCGGCGGCCGTCAATCCCGCACGGTCCGACCGTGTTCCCGCAGCAACTGCCGCATGACATGCCGGGCAAATCCGGCATAAAGCAGCATCATTTCCGGGGTATTGCCGTAATGCTCCAGCCGGAGTTCCATGTTGTAGGGGCCGTTGTAACCGGTCTCTTCCAGAGCCGTCATCACATCGTGCCAATCAATATTGCCGGAACGGGGCATTTTATGCTGATCCGTAACCCCATCATTGTCATGCAGATGAAGCACCTGCACCGCCCCTCCGAGCCGCCGGATCAGATCCCCCGGCGACGGCTGACCGGGGAACCTGGCCGCTTTGTTGGTGTGTCCGGTATCCATGCAGACACAGAGCGATTCCCCGCCGGGGATGGTGCGGAGCCGTTCAAAAATCCCCGTGAATTCATCGGCGGAACCGAAAAAATCAATAAAATATTCACCGTTTGCATCTTTACCGGCATCGCCGAATGTTTCCGTGGCGATCATGATCCCGTTCTCGCGGGCAAACGGCAGAAAATCGGAAAAATTGCGGAACGCGGTTTCCCGCATCACCGCCGGATCGGCATCGGGGCCGAAATAGATCGAGGTCGGCCCATGCATCACGCAATACCGGCATCCCAGCAGCCGGGTGGCCATCACATCGAGCCGTGCCCGGTTCTTTTCCGCGGCATCAAGTTCCGGCATATTCCGGTACCCGGTGATGCGGCCATGGGTTTGTCCGACCGTCAGTCCGAGATCGCGGGTCAACGCCCCCAGCCGCTCAAAATAACTGCCGATCTCATCTTCGCTCCGGCGATAAAGCGTATCATCGTAACCGAGCAGATCCAGATCCACGGCATCATATCCCAACGATTTTGCCTGCCGCAATGCCGTTTCATCGCCCAGCGCCCGCTGCAGGGGCCCGATACTCAAACTGATTTGTGCTTCTGCCATGATCTGTTACACTCCCTTTGTTTCTGTTTTCCTGTAAAATATAATCCTGTTCCGGCCCATTTGCAATTTCCCTGCCGGTCCGGCCGGTTTGTATTTCCCAAAGTCCGGAATTATATTACGCACCGGCTGTGTTCCGGGGAATCCCCCCCGGAAACGATCCAGCCGACACGGAGTTATTTTATGAAAAAAACATGGTTCTGCCTCCTGTTTGCCACCGTCACCATTACCGGGACAGCGGCAACGCCCCCCAAAGCCTACCGGGGAGCCGCACCCGATATGGAATTCGTATCGCGGGCGGACTTCGAGAAAAATTTTGCGGTTTACCGCACCCGTTCCGCCGCCAACGCGGCCCCCCGCACCCCTCCGGCCATGAAGATCGAACACACCGAAACCTTTCCCGGCTACATCCGCCATCTGGTTTCCTATCAGACCGAACCGGAGGAACGGGTCGAAGGCTACCTGCTGATCCCGGCAGATCTCAAACCCGGCGAAAAACGCCCGCTGGTCCTGACGCTTCACGGCACCAACATCTACGGCAAAGATGCCCCGGTCAATGATTACCGCGCCTATCCCGCACCGGTCAAAGCCGCGGAACAGGAATCCCGCCGTCAGCGTGCTTTTGCCGAAGAACTGGTCCGGCGCGGCTTCATCTGTTTCGCCCCGGACCGTCCGGGCTACGGCAAACGCTGTCCGGATCAACCGGCCACCGGCGTTCCCGGCCAGCGACGCTACATCCGGGAACTGGCGCAGCGGCATCCCGGCTGGGGATACAATGGCGGCAAAGTCCTGCATGATCTGCAGCAGGCATTGGATTTTCTGGACAAACTGGATTATGTCGATGCCGCCCGGATCGGCACCATCGGGCATTCGCTCGGCGGGCACGACAGCCTCTATCTGGCGGCCTTCGATCCCCGGATCGCGGCAGTGGTTGCCAGTTGCCCCGGCAATATGCAATTTCAGCCGCATCTGTGGCAATCGGCAGATGCGCTGGCCCAACTCTGCCAAACCGCCCCGCTCGGCAACGGTGCCCTGACGCTGAATCTGGTGCTTCAGGCGATCGCGCCCCGCCCCATGATGCTGCTTCACGCCTGGAACGATTATCTCCACCGGCCGTCGTCCTCCATCATAGAGGCCCAGATCACCATCTGGAGTTATTATGTCAAACAGCTTGGCGGCGATGCGGCGTTCAAACAGAAATCGCCGTTTTCGCTGCTGTTCCACAGTTGCGGCCATGCCGTCCCGGATCAGGCCCGGTTTGCCGCCTACGCCTTTTTGCAGGAACAATTGATGCCCCCCTCCCGGTAATGCCATTACCGGCTGCAATACCTGAAAGGAACTTGCCATGTCTGATGTTTCACCCAAATGCACCTGGCCCGCTATTCTGCTCGCGCTCTTCCTGCTGGAAACGCTGCTGCTGGGGCTGCATCCATACAGCCGGACCGTCTGGCTGGCCGAAGGTTTGACCGCCTGGATACCAGCCCTGCTTCTGATCGTGCTTTACCGGCGCGGCCTCCGCTTTTCCAACCTGACCTATACCTGCGTGGCCCTGTGGTTTTTCCTGCACACCATCGGGGGGCACTACACCTTTGAACGGGTCCCGATGCAGTGGCTGGGCGATATGCTGGGGTGGCAGCGGAATCATTTTGACCGCATCTGCCATTTTCTGGTGGGGACCATGGCCTGTCCGCTGTTGGAATATCTGTCGATCCGCCAACGGGTGCGCGGACGGCTGACGGCGGCTGTACTGGTCGTGTTGAGTATTTTCGGGGTGGCGGCGATCTTTGAACTGGTCGAATGGCAATATGCGGTCTGGTCGGCCCCGGAAGCCGGAGCCGCCTTTCTCGGGTCCCAGGGCGACATCTGGGATGCCCAGAAAGACATGCTCGCCGACGGACTCGGAGCCATGACATTTTCGCTGATCTATCTGCTGTCGAAAAAAAACGCATTTCCCCCGGCTGATTGATTTGCCATCGCCCACCGATCGTGCTATATTCTGGCATAACCCGTTAAAACTGGAGGAAATCATGAACGAGCCGCAACCATTGCATCTGGAGATCCAACGCCGGATACGCACATCCATGACCGCCAAAATCGTAATGATCGCGCTGGTCGTCCTGCTCTGTCAGATCCCGGTGCTGATGGTTGACGGACTGATTTCCCGCCGCCAGAATCTGGCTCGTTCGGTGGAGCAGGAAATCGCCTCCAAATGGGGCTACCGGCAGAAAATATCCGGCCCGATCCTGGCGATCCCGCTGTTCCGCCAGAATAAGATGGGCGAAATCGAAAGATCCACCTTTTTCGCAGTCCCGCAAAATCTCCGCATCACCGGCACGCTTTATCCGGAAATGCGCTACCGCGGCATCTACGAAATCGTGCTTTACCGTTCCCGGATCAAACTTACGGGCGATATCGTCTTCCGGGACCCCGGGTCCCAATGGCAGGCCAGTCCGGAAAAAAGCCGGCTGATCATCGGCATTTCCGACCTGCAGGGGCTCTCCGCCATCAGCGGCAAATACAATGATACCGTATTGACGCCGGTCACCGGTCTCTGCGACGATGCCCCCTTCCTCCAGGGCTTCTCCCTGCCGCTCAACACCAGACAAAATGGCACTTTTGAAATCAATTTTGATCTCAACGGCTGCCGTGAACTGCTGTTTACCATGGTGGGGCGGCAAACCGAACTTTCGCTGGAATCCACCTGGCCCACACCCAGTTTCCGCGGGGCATTCCTGCCGACGCAGCGAAATGTCACCGCCGACGGCTTCACCGCCACCTGGTCGGTCAGCGAATTCAACCGGGATCTGGCGGCGACCTGGACCGGTGATTCCACCGCGATCAACCAGCGGTTCGAGTTTGAAAACGACCAGCGGCCTTATGACTGTTCGGCCGGGGTGATGCTTCTGCAGGCAGCCGACACCTACCTGCAAACCAACCGGGCCGTGGAATACGCTATTCTGGTATTCATCATCGTCCTCATGGCCATGCTGATTGCGGAAAAAATCACCGGTGTCTGGGTGCATCCGCTGCAATATTTTATCACGGCCTTGTCGCTGGTGCTCTTCTATACCCTGACATTGGCCATCAGTGAACATACCTCATTCGGCACGGCCTACCTGATTTCTGCGGCGGCATTGACGGGCATGAGCATTTTCTACAGTGCGCTCATCTACCGCAGACCGACCGCGGCGATCTGCATGGGCAGCGCGACCGCCATTGCCTACGCGGCGATCTATGTCATCCTGCAACTGGAAGATTACGCCCTGCTGACAGGTTCGATCCTGCTGTTCATCCTGCTGACGGTGCTGATGTACTTTACCGGCAAGATCAACCGGCTGCCGGCCGAAACGGGATCAACGGATTGCCCTGCGCCGCCCGCGAACTGATGCAGCAGAGACCGGCAGGACGGGGAGTCCGTCCTGCCATCCTGTGAACATTTTTCTGCGAAACGGGAAAATTTTCAAAAAAAGTTCGTGTCCGGACTTGACAAAACCGGAAACGGGCACTATAGTTTATGACAACATTGCGGGGTAGAGCAGTGGTAGCTCGTCAGGCTCATAACCTGGAGGTC